>JBBFLE010000006.1 GCA_037481695.1 bacterium
TGGGGCTCAAGATGATGGGCAAGGGGAGGATGGAACTGCTGCCATCCAGGGTCAAGGACATAAAGCAGGTAAGAAGAATCATGAATGGACATAGGGTTTGACAGCGCGGCCGCCCAAGCCAAGAAAAAATATGGGAAACTGCGCCTGGCAAGACCCTGAAGAGCCTTTCATCTTTTCACTGCGCATTCTAGCTCGGGAAAAAAGCCCGAGCTTTTTTTTGCCAAAGCTTCCAAGGCACCAAACCCCTGCTCATCTCCAGGGGAAGGGGTGTTATTTGTCAAAGCAGTGTTATAATGACTCACCTCAGCTGCGCTGTCCAAGATTCCTGAGACGGCCAGGGGAGTAACAACAGCGAATCTCTAAGGTGCCCAGGGCTCATGCGGTTTGAGAGGATTCTTTTTTACTCGGATCTGAGTCAGGCGGCCGACTGTGCCTTTCCTTTTGCCTTGGGTCTTGCCGGCTCCTCTTCCAATTCTCACCTTTATGTGGTCCATGTCTTGCCTTCCCCTTACAGGTTCTATGCCGAAATCCTAGAGCCAGGCCTGGCCATGGGATTGAGTCCGGAAATGGCCGCTGTGGCCGAGAAGACGCTTCAGGAGCGCTACGGGGCACAACTGGAGAAGGGCCCCCAGAGTTCATTCCACGCCCTGGTGGGGGTAGAGGGCGTGGAATTGGTCAGGTTCGTAAAGAAACACCAGGTGCAGGCAGTGGTCATGGCAGCTTCAGTGGGGGAGGCCCGAATGAGAGGAGTTCAAAGTCCCCTCAGGGCTTTCTTGGCCAAAAGATCCCCATGTCCGGTTCTGCTTGTGCAGCCAGCAAGAGAAAGGCCCAGAAGGGCTTACCGAGGTGGGAGGGCCAAGGTCCTGGAGATGAGGGATTTCAGGAAGCGGGGAACCAGATCTGTGGTTGAGGAGTCGGATTGAGGTTATTCTAAAAATAGGGCTTTCATGATCCCGGGGCCCGGGCAAGAAGGAGGCATATATGGCAGCTTTGGTTGGGGTTGTCTTTCCGTACGTTGCTTTAGTCATATTTGTGGCAGGCTTTCTCTATAGAGTGGGAGTTTGGGCCAAGGCCCCCAAGAAACTCAACTGGAAACTCTATCCTGTGCCCCATGGTTTGGGGGCAGAGGCGGCCTACATCTTGGGAGAGTGGATAAGCTTTAGGATGCTTTTTCGCCATAACCGGGCCGTTTGGCTTGGCTCCTACGTTTTCCACCTGAGCCTTGCGGCCTTAGGAGTGTGGTTTTTACTTCTTCTGGTTGGTCCCAGTGTGCCTTGGCTTGTGCGCCTTGGGGCCGCAGCCCTTTTTTTGAGCAGTGCCTATCTTTTCTTGCTCAGGCTCTGGGTGCCTCAGATAAGGTTACTGTCTTCTCTGGTGGAGTTTTTCAATCTGGCTCTTTTCATGGCCATAGCAGCCTTGGGCTGGAGCCTCATGGGTCGCCAGATGGGTGCGGAGTTGCGCTCCTGGGCCATCTCGGTCTTGTCCCTGAAGCCAGTGGCCCTACCTGAAGAGGGGGCCTTGGTGCTTTTGGTTTTCTTGGTGGAGTTCTTCCTGGCCTACCTCCCCTTTTCCAAGATGTTCCACGCGGCCAGCAAGTATTTTGCCTTTCACAAGAGCAGATGGTTGAACCCTTATGAGATGACACATTAGTTGTAAGAGCAGACTCAAGTGGCTCAGCATGAAGATCTCAGGAGAGCGCCATGGAAAAACAAAGCAGCCACAAGCAACAACCTCCTAAAGAGGACAAGAGGGGAACCCCCAGAAAAAAGATAGACAAATACCAGCTTTTCCGAGCCTCCCATGTGCCCAGTGAGGGAAGGGTCAAGCCTTTCTTGGAGTGTCTGGATCAGGTGGTCAACCATGAACTCTACAAGTTTCCCCTGAGGCTCTATCTGGACACCTGTGCCAAGTGTAACAACTGTGCGGCCCAATGCCACATAACCTGCGACGATCAGTCCAATCCCCATTGGTTGCCTGCCAAGCGTTCTGACCTGCTAAGAAAGGTTTACAAGAAGCGCTACACCCTTGCAGGGAAGATCTTGGGAAGGCTGGTGGGGGCTCAAGACCTCAGCGAAGAAATGGTGGACGAGATGTACGAGAGTTTTTACCGTTGCACCATGTGCCGTCGCTGCGCATTGGAGTGCCCCATGGGTGTGGATAACAGCCTCATAACCAGGATCGGCAGGGTTTGCCTCAGCGCCGCCGGGATGGTGCCCAACAACTTCAGGGTCAGTGTGGAGTCTCAGCTGAAGGGCCCTACCAAGAACACCTCGGCCATCCCAGAGCGGGCTTTCTTGGACACCATTGAGTTTCTCAACGAAGAGATGCAGGAGTTGACAGGGCTGCCCATAGAATTCCCGGTCAACGTCAAAGGAGCCAACATTCTCTTTGTGGCTCCGGTGAGCGACTACATAATGGAAGCCGACACCCTCATGGGAAATGCCATGACCTTTTACGCTGCCAAAGAAAACTGGACCATAGCCACGGGGCCTGGCAGCGACTCCATAAACTACGGCCTTTTTTATGACGATAACTGGCTCAAGGAGATCATCTTGCAGCTTCACGAGGTGGTCAAGGAGATAGGGGCCAAGACCCTGGTCATAGGAGAGTGCGGTCACGCCACAAAGGCCCAAAAGGTTTTTGCCGAATACTTCGGTGGGAAGCTGCCCTTTCAGATCAAGAATGTCTCCGAGGTCACGGCTCAGTATATACGCGAAGGAAGAATAAAGCTGGATCCCAGTCGCAACAGGGATTCGGTTACCCTGCATGACCCTTGCAATCAAAGCCGCATGGGAGGCCTGGCCGACACCCTCAGATTTGTTCTAAAGAGCGCGGTAACCAACTTCATTGAGATGGAGCCCCACGGCAACGAGAATTATTGCTGCGGAGGAGGGGGAGGCACCGTGGGTTTTGAGGAGATCTATGATTTCCGTATGGAGGTGGGAGGACGCAAGAAGGTGGAACAGCTAAAGGCCACTGGGGCCAAGCTGGTGGCTGCACCCTGTGCCAACTGCAAGAAGCAGTTGAGGGAACTGGTGGATTACCACAACCTGGAAATGGAGGTGGTGGGGATTCACGATCTGGTGGCCAAGGCTCTTGTGTTCGACAAAGTTGAACCACCCAAGATAGAACTCGTGAAATGACTTGCTGTTGAGGATTCTCAGCCATCAAGGGTGAGGTTGGGGGTCATGCCCTCAACCTCATGCCACATCCAGCTTTCTTTCAGGTTCTAAGCCCGGCTGGCTCCCAAATCGATTCCTTTTAGGATATGGCCAAGTTAGCTCCCATTGTTCGCTGATAGTCAAGAATGGGGGCCATGGAATGGTTCAATGGGCCTCTGCCCAGTTTTTCCCCCAGCCCAGATCCACCTTGAGGGGCACATCTAAGCTGTGCACGCTTTCCATCTCCTTTTTCACCAATGCTTCTATCTTTTCCCGCTCGGGCTCAAGTACCTCCAACAAGAGTTCATCGTGCACTTGCAGGATCATGCGCGAGAGGCACCCCTCGGCCCTCAGTCTGTTGTGTATACGTATCATGGCCTTCTTGATCAGATCAGCTGCGGTTCCTTGGATAGGGGTGTTGATGGCCGTGCGCTCGGCAAATTTCCTGGCCGTGGGGTTGGAGCTCAGGATCTCAGGGAGGTATCTTCTTCTGCCCAGCAAGGTCTCCACATAGCCCTTTTCCCGGGCCTGTTCCAGGACCTTGTCCAAGTACGCTCTGACCCCTTTGTAGCGTTGGAAATACCCATCTATGTAAGCCTGTGCCACCTTTTGTTCAACCCCCAGTTCCTTGGCCAGGCCATAGGCAGTCATGCCGTAAATAATACCGAAGTTGACCACCTTGGCCTCCCTGCGCATCTGGGCTGTGACACTTTCCAGGGGAATTCCAAGGAGCTCAGCCGCGGTCCTGGCATGTACGTCATGCCCCTTCTGGAATGCCTCCCTCAAGACCGGGTCTGCCGAAAGATGCGCCAAGATTCTGAGCTCCACCTGGCTGTAATCAGCCGAGAGGAACCAACACCCTTCCCCTGGCACGAAGGCGCTTCTGATCCTTTGGCCCAGCTCCGTGCGCACGGGTATGTTCTGAAGATTGGGACCTGAGGAGCTGAGTCTGCCGGTGGCCGTCACGGTCTGGTTGAAGGATGTGTGAATCCGCCCTGTTCTTGGATCCACCAGGGCAGGAAGTGCATCCACGTAAGTGCTCTTGAGCTTTGCAAGGCTCCTGTATTCGAGGATCTTGGCTGGAAGGGGGTGCCCTTTGGAGAGCTCTTCCAGGACCTCTATGTCCGTGGAGAAGCCCTTCTTGGTCTTCTTGAGCACAGGCAACTTGAGCCTTTCAAAAAGCACCTCTGATAGCTGTTGCGGGGAGTTGATGTTGAAGGTGACTCCGGCCAGATCATGGATCTCCACTTCCAGCCTCGAGAGGCTCTCTTCCATCTCCATGGAGAGTTCCTGGAGCATCCCGGTGTTCACCCTGATGCCCGAGGCTTCCATGGAGGCCAGGACAGCAATCAGGGGAAGCTCTAGCTCCATATAGAGTCCTTTCAAGCCCGCTTTGGAGAGCTCCTGTTCAAGGCTTCGGTGAAGCTTCAGTATTGCGGCCGCCCTCTGGCAAGCACCCTCATGGGAATCTGGCGTCACTTCCCCAAGCTTGGAGTCCAGAAATTCTGCGGCCAGCTCTTCCAAGCCATGGGCACGCCTCGTGGGATTCAGCACGTACGATGCCACCATGGTGTCCCCTGCCACCCCACCCAAGCAGATCCCCTTTGCCCCCAGACCCACCATGGCAGCCTTGATGTTGTGACCAACTTTGGCGGGCTGCTGTGCCTCCAGCAAGGGTCTGAGCCCTTCCAGGTCCTCTGCCCAGGGCACATACCAGGCCACAGCCTCCTCACCTGCCAGGGCCATGGCAGCAAGTCGGCCTGGCTCTTGTGCTTGCTCCTGCACCCAAAGCCCAACGGTCTCCGTATGGGAAAAAGACTCCAGAAGTACCTCCAGATCCTCCCTAGAAGCCACATCTCTACACTCCAGGCGCTGGTCCTCCCCTTCAGTGGTCCACTCCTGAAGCAAACGATGAAATTCCAGGGCCTTGAATATGCCTCTTAGCTTTTGCACGTCTGCTGGGCCGTGACGCAGACTCTCCAGGGAAACCTCCAGTTCCATGGAAGTGTCTATGGTGGCCAATCTTTTGCTCAAGAAGGCCTGGTCTCTAAATCGAGAAAGTGCCTCCCTTATCTTGGGTGGACTCACCTCTTCCAGGCAAGAAAAGACCCCTTCCAGGGAACCAAAGCGTTGGAGCAGCTCCCTGGCCCTTTTTTCCCCTATTCCCGGCACTCCAGGGATGTTGTCGGAGCTGTCCCCCATTAGGCCAAAGAGATCCGGCAGCAGCTTGGGCTCCACTCCATATCTTGCCAGCACGGCCTCACGATCAAAGACCCTGTCGTGTAAGGTGTCCACCATGATGACACCGGGTTCAATAAGCTGAAGAAGGTCCTTGTCACCCGAGATGAGGACCACCTCCACCCCCTGGGCGCACAAGATCTTGACCAGGCTGCCCATTATGTCATCGGCTTCGTAACCCTCTTTTTCCAGGAGCCTGATGCCCAGGGCCCTTATTATTTCATGGATCCACTGGATCTGGGGTCTTAGGCTTTCGGGCATCTCCGGGCGATTGGCCTTGTAGTGCTCGAAGGCCAGGTGTCTGAAAGTGGGGCCGCGGGCATCCACCACCACGGCCAGGAACTCCGGGTTCATCTCCCGCAACACCTTCAGAAGCATGGTGCTGAACCCGTAGATGGCGTTGGTGGGTACACCTTGGGAGGTCTTGAGTTCTCTTATGGCATAAAATGCCCTGTAGATGTAAGAGCTTCCATCTATGAGATGTACACGGGGAGTCTGGCTCACGATCTCTTTCGGCCCTTTCCTATGGGCAAGAACAGGCTTTTTCCATTTCTCCGGGAGTTCTTGTTGCCCGTGCTCCTTTGACTGCTTTTCAGGTCTGCTCCATTATCAGTGCTGGACTCCATATTGGCTCAAGAAACGGAAAACCCTTAGAGCTCGAATTTCACTCTGATCTTAAAGGTCCTTCTGGCCGGAAGGCTGACTATTTCCTTCACACCGGCCTTCTGGGCCATCTCCTCCAGGGTCCTCATCACTGCTTCCGGGCTTTCGCCTATGAGAGTAAACCATATGTTGTAGTGGTGATCCCGCTGATAGTTGTGCGTCACCCCCGGGTAGGAGTTGATCACGCTATTGAAACGCTCCAAGTCCTCTGTGGGGACCTTTGCGGCGCAAAGGGTGCTGTAGAATCCCAGCTTCCTGGAGTCAAAGCTCCCACCTATTCTGCGAATGACCCCGGCTGCCTTCATTTGGCGAACCCTCTGCAGCACCTGCTCCTCGCTCAGGCCCACCTGCCTTCCAACCTCCCCAAAGGGCCTTGGGTGCACGGGGAAGTCGCTTTGAATAAGATTGAGTATTTTTCGGTCTATCTCGTCCATTTTCCAACAGCTCCACAGGTGGGCCAGGGGATTCCTATTTCCCCTGGCAACCCGGATAACCCGAAGGCTGGTAGGCGCAAAGAGGCTCCTCGGAAAGATAATCTCCTGTTGCCTCGTAGGCCCTGGCCCTGCACCCGCCGCAGATCCTCCTATATTCACACTTCCCACAGCGGCCTTTGTAACCGCTCAGGTCTCTGAGCCTTTCAAACACATGGGAGGAGCTCCATATTTGGGAGAGACTTTGCTTTCGCACGCTTCCACAGCTTACCTCCAGATAACCGCAGGGCTGCACATCACCCACATGGGAAATGAAGCAAAACCCCCACCCTGCCAAACACCCCCTGGTAACGGAATCCAGGTGCTGAGGGTGTCCAGGGCCGTGAAAAGCTTTGGGGGTCTTGCCATGTTGCCGCACTATCCTTTGATATTGGGGGGCGCATGTGGCTTTGAGCTGCAAAGGAACCTTCTCTTGTTGTTCGCAGAACCAGCCCAAGGTCTCCTCGTACTTTTGGGCCGAGAGGGCTGCTTGAGCCATCTCCTTGCCCCTGCCTGTGGGAACCAGCAGAAAGATATGGTGGGCCACAGCCCCCAAGGAGACCGCCAGTTCCAAGATGGAAGGCAGTTCCCTCAGGTTCTTCTCGGTGACAGTGGTATTTATCTGAAAGGGCAACCCGGCCTGCTGGGCAGCCCTTATGCCTTCCAGGGCGCCTTGGAAAGCCCCCTCCACCTGCCGGAAGGCGTCGTGGGTGGCCGGGCTGGAGCCATCCAGGCTGATGCTGACCCGCTGTATGCCCGCAGACTTGAGCTCCTTGGCACGACTTACAGTCAGAAGAGTCCCGTTGGGGGCCATGACCATGCGCAGCCCTAGCTGGTTTCCCCTGCGGGCCAGCTCCAGCACGTCTTCCCGCAAAAGAGGCTCCCCGCCTGTGAGTATTACCACCGGCCTGGAAAAAGAAGCCATGTCCTCCAAGAGGGCTAGGGCCTCCTGGGTGTCCAGCTCCCCGGAATATGGACCCCTTTGGGCAGAGGCTCTGCAATGCACACAGCAAAGATTGCAGGAACGGGTAACCTCCCAGGCCACCATTCTCAAGGGAGGAATCGTCTCTTGGGAATTCATGCTTCCTCCAGCAACCTTGCCACCTCAGGGGCGGCATAACTCAGGATGAAATCAGCTCCTGCCCTTTTGATCCCCACCAAAGCCTCCAACATGGCCTTTTGTGCGTCCAACCAGCCCAGGCGGGCTGCAGCCTGGATCATGGCAAACTCGCCGCTTACCTGATATGCGGCCACCGGGTAATGAAACTGCTCTCTGACCCTGGTTATGATGTCCAGGTAAGGCATGGCTGGTTTTACCATGATGATGTCAGCACCCTCCTGGATGTCCAGTGTTACCTCCCTGAGGGCCTCCCTCCAGTTGGGCGGATCCATCTGGTAGGACCTCCTGTCTCCAAAGCGTGGAGCAGACTGGGCAGCCTCTCTGAAAGGACCATAGAAGGAAGAACAGTACTTGGCCGCATAGGAAAGTATCGGGATCCCCTGGAACCCCTCTGCATCCAATGCCTTGCGGATGGCCGAAACCCGGCCGTCCATCATGTCCGAGGGAGCCACCATGTCCGCTCCAGCCTGCACATGGGAAAGCGCGGTGAGGGCCAGAAGCTCCAAAGAGGCGTCATTGTCCACATCTCCATTTACTATTAGGCCACAGTGCCCGTGATCCGTGTACTCGCAAAGGCACACATCTGTTATGAGTAGCAGTTCCGGGACAGCCTGCTTGAGTTCCCTCACTGCCCTCTGAACTATCCCTTGGGGATCGTAAGCCTCGGAGCCCCGTTCATCCTTACGGCTGGGCAGGCCGAAGAGAATTACACCCAGGATCCCCAGCTCATGGATCTCCCGGCCTACCCCAGGCAGCTTGTCCACCGAGAGGTGAAACTGCCCAGGCAGTGAGGATATCTCCTCTTGGACATCCCTGCCCGGCACAACAAAAAGGGGGTAGATGAGGTCCTCCGGACAAAGGCTTGTCTCCCTAACCAGTCTTCTCAGGGCTTCGTTTCTACGAAGACGCCTGGGTCTGTAAAGGGGGTAATTCATGATGAGACCTCCTGGAGGCTCTTTTCTGTAAGACCAGAGATTTCCTCTTCGGTGAGATAGCAGGCAGGATCCTCAGCCCACACGTCCCCTGTTACGGCCTCTGCCCTGACTCGAAAGTTTCCTCCGCACACATCCAGCCAAGAGCACCTTGCACAGCGCCCCTTCACATGCCTCTTCTTGTCTTTGAGAGCAGCCATGAGGGGATCGCTGGTGTCGGTCCAGATAACGCTGAAGGGCCTCTTCCTGACGTTGCCGAAGCTTCTATGACGCCAGAATTGGTCGGCATGCACCTCTCCATCCCAACTCACGCAGCCTATGCCATGCCCTGAACTGTTCCCCTCGTTCATCTTTAGGAGCTCCAGGACCTCCTTGGCCCTCACAGGATTTTCCCTGAGAAGTCGCAGGTAAAGATATGGGCCGTCTGCGTGGTTGTCCACGGTGAGGACCTCCACCTTTAGACCCCTTTGATGAAGGTCCCTGGTCCGATCTATTATGAGATCCACGGTCCTGCGGGTCTGCTCATGGGTCAAATCCTCCTGAACCAGGCGGCTTCCTCTGCCAGAGTATACCAGGTGATAAAAGCAGATCCTGGGAATACCCTCTTTCTCCACCAGATCAAAGATGCCCGGAATCTCTCCCACGTTGCCCTTGTGTATGGTGAAACGCAGGCCCACTTTCAGGCCCGCATCCTGGCAATGTTTCACCCCAGCCATGGCTGCCTGGAAGGCCCCTTTCACCCCTCTGAACCTATCGTGACGCTCCCCCAGGCCATCGAGGCTTATTCCTACATAGGATAGGCCTATGGAATAAAGCCGCCTGGCCACAGTATCCTGGATACGAGTGCCATTGGTGGAAAGCACCACCCTCATGCCCAGATCCCTGGCTTTCTCTGCCAGCAGAAAAAGATCCGACCTCATGAGCGGCTCGCCCCCTGAGAGCAACAAGACCGGGCATTCAAAGGAGGCCAGGTCCTGGATGAGGTCAAGACCTTCCTGTGTGGTGAGCTCCCCCGAGGGCATGCAGGAATCGGACTGGGAATAGCAATGCACGCACCTCAGGTTGCATTGCCGGGTGACATTCCATACCACAACCGGCCTCTTGTCTTTGGAGAACTGAAGCAGGTGGGAGGGCAGACTCTTGGAGAGCCGCCCGTACCTCAAGGGGTCCGAAGGCTCCACCGTTGCGCAATAAAGTTTGGATATACCTATCATGGCTCCTCTTTTCCGTGCTTGAAATGGGCTACCAGAGCCTCTACCAAGCCCTCTATGTCATATCTGGTGGCCACTATGTGGGGCTCCAGACCCAGGTCTCTGGCTGTGTCGGCTGTTATGGGTCCTATGCAGGCCACGGTCACCCCGTCCAGAAGCTCCCTGAGCTGCCCATCTGCCAAAGAGGCCAGATTCTTAACGGTGGAGGAACTGGTGAAGGTCACAGCATCCAGCCTTTTTTCTCCAAGCAGTTGCTTGAAGTCAGGCCCCTTGCCTTGGGCCACCACGGTCCTGTAAACCCTGACGACCCTCACAAGGCCTCCTAGCCGCGTGAGGCTCTGGGGTAGAACATCCCTGGCTTGCTCGGCTCTGGCCAGAAGAAATCTTTTCCCGGCTTTTGCCTCATCCCGAAGGGCCTCTGCCAAGGCCTCGGCCCTGAACTCCTTTGGGACAAGGTCCGCCTTGAGACCCCTTGATTCCAAAGTTTTGGCCGTGCCAGCACCTATGGCTGCAACCAGAAGGCCTCCTAGGGCCCTGCAATCTTTTCCCAGGTGAAACAATCGATCCAGGAAGAAACGCACCCCATTGGGGCTGGTTAAAATCAGCCAGTCATATTCCTTGAGAGCGAAAATGGCTTCATCCAGCTCTTTCCAATCCGATGGAGCCTCCACGGAAATGGCGGGGAATTCCACGGCCTGCGCCCCCAAGCCCCGCAGACGCTGGGCCAGTTGACTGGCCTGCTCTCTGGCTCTTGTAACCAGTATCTTCCTGCCCCACAGGGGCAGGAAGCGGACCCAATCCAGCTTGTCCCTGAGGGATACCACTTTGCCCACCACCAGAACAGCTGGAGGGCCCAGGCCTTTTTCCTTTGCCAGCAACGCCAGGTCCCCCACGGTGCCCTGGAGTGCCACCTGATCAGGGGTGGTTGCCCAGCGGATCAGAGCAGCAGGAGTGGTGGGATCCAAACCGTTTTCCTGTAATTTGTTCAAGATGAAGGAAAGATTTCTCATGCCCATGAGAAAGACCAATGTATCTACACCCTTGCCCAAATGCTCCCAACGAATGCTGGAGGAGGATTTGCTTTCATCCTCATGACCTGTCACAAAGGCCACAGAAGAGGCATATCCCCTGTGGGTCACAGGAATTCCCGCATATGCTGGGGCTGCGATGGCCGAGGTGACTCCTGGCACTATCTGGAAAGACACACCAGCCTCGGCAAGGGCTTCGGCTTCTTCCCCGCCCCTTCCGAAAACAAAAGGATCCCCTCCCTTGAGACGCACCACCTTATGACCCTTTAGTGCCTCGGTTACAAGGAGCCGATTGATGCTGGCCTGAGCAAGGGTATGCTCTCCGCTTTGCTTTCCCACATAGATTTTCTTACAATCCGGCGGGCACTTGGCCAAGAGTTCCTCGGGGATCAGGTGATCATAAACCACCACCTGGGCCTGCTCAAGAGCCTCCAGCCCCTTGAGGGTTATCAGGCCTGGATCTCCCGGCCCGGCTCCCACCAGTGTCACCATTGGAGAATTCACCCGCTTCCTCCTTCTGCCAGTATATGGGGTCCTTGATACCAGGTTCAACCAGGCTTTGCCCAAAGACCCCATGGATTGAAAAGCCAATCCCCAGCCGCCTGGGCCAAGCAAGAGGCTTTGCCTGTGTTTGCTGTTTTCTAAAGCCCAAGCGACTCTTGCACCAAGTTCTGGAAAGGAATTGCTTAAACCACCTGGCGCAATCCTTGAATTCTTAGATTTGAAGCCTCTTAGCTTCCGTGCCTGCCCATGATGGGGAAGATTTAGTTTCCAAGGATCAGATCAGGATCCTGGCTGATGCTTTCTAAGTCTCTCCAGGATCTCCGCGGCCCCCATTCTGAGCAAGGCATGGGCCACCTCCAGACCTGCCCTGTGCGGCTCGCCAAGGGCAGCTTTCAAGGAGTATTTCAAGACAGGCCGACCTTCCAAGCCAGCTACCATTGCGCTGAGCAAGATCCCCCCATCCTGCTCTGCCAAGCCCAAAGCAGCCATGGGCACCTGACATCCCCCCTGCAGCTCCCTCATGATTGCCCTCTCGGCAGTCACACAGGCCCTGGTCTCCAGATGGTCCAAGGGAGCCAGAAGTTCCCGCATCCTCTCATCCTTGGATCTGACCTCAATGGCCAAGGCCCCCTGGCCAATGGCTGGCAGGAAGTCCGTTGGATCCAGAACCTGGGTGACCCTGGACCACAGCCCCATGCGCTTTATGCCGGCAGCAGCCAAGACTATGGCCTTCAATCCACCCTCAGACCTGTCCAGTTTTGCCAGTCTTGTATCAACGTTTCCCCTTAGCTCCACCACCCTGAGATCCGGCCTGCGCTCCAACACCTGGGCTTT
This sequence comes from bacterium, assembly GCA_037481695.1. NCBI lineage: Bacteria > bacterium. The sequence goes on from JBBFLE010000006.1 coordinate 12,162, forward strand.
TCTTCTCAGACTGCTGGTGCCCACAATGGAGCCCTCGGGGAGTTCTTCTAGGGTTTTCTCATCACTGGATATGAGCACATCGGAAGGATTCTCCCTTGGGGGCACTGCGGCCAGGGTCAGCCCTGGAGCCAGATCGGCCGGCAGGTCTTTCATGCTGTGCACAGCAAGGTCCACCTTGCCTTGTAGGAGAGCCTCCTCTATTTCTTTGACAAACAGGCCCTTTCCCCCCAAGCTGCTCAGGGGGGAATTCAAGATCTTGTCCCCCTTGGTACGAATGGTTACCAGCTGGCATCTGGCCTCTGGAAAAAGCCGGCTCAATTCTTGGGCAACCCAATTGGCCTGCCACTTTGCCAAAACACTGGCTCTGGTACCAATACGAATGGTGAATCTGGTTGATGGTTTCACTTGGCCTTCCCATTCAATCCAAAGAGTTCCCTGGCCATCTCCAGATATCCGGCCGAACCCTCCTTGCCACCCTGCTGCCTTATTCGGACTATGGGCTCATGGAGGAGTTTGCTGACTATAGCTCTTGTCATGGCATCCAGGGTTCTCTTTTCTTTTTCATTCAGTGTTTTTAGTTTCTGAATGCTCTTTTGCAACTCTGACTGACGAACCTGCTCTGCCCATTGCGCCAGAGCCCTGATGGTGGGCTCTGCATCCAGGGAATCCAACCAGATGCAGAACCTCTGCGTTTCCTCCTCCAGAATGGCAGAGGCTTTCTTTAGTTCTTCTTGCCTTTGTCCCCTGTGGTTTTCCACCACTGTTTGCAGATCATCTAGATCGTACAGAAACACGTTTTCCAGATCCCCCACGCTGGGGTCTACATCCCGGGGCACCGCTATATCTATGAAGAACATGGGCCTGTTTTTCCTGGTCTTGAGGGCTTTCTTAACTTGTTCAGGTCCTATCAGAGGCGTGGGGGATCCCGTGCAGCTCAATACCATATCAGCCCGATGCAATTGGCTGCCGAGAGATTCAAACTCCAAAGCCTCACCCCCAAGTTCTGCAGCAAGAGCCTCTGCCCTGGAGAAGGTTCGGTTGCTAACCAGTATCTTTCTTACACCGCGCTCCTTGAGGTGCTTGGCCGCCAGCTCTATCATCTCTCCTGCGCCCACCAGAAGCACGGTCTTTTCAAGAAGACTCTGGAAAATAGACCTGGCCATCTCCACAGCGGCATATGCCACGGACACGGCCCCACGGCCGATGTCGGTCTCTGTGCGCACGCGCTTGGAAACCCTGAAAGCGTGGTGGAGCAATCGGTTGAGCATGGGACCGGCAGTCCCGCTTTTAACGGCCAGTCTGTAAGCTTCCTTGACCTGTCCTAGGATTTGAGGCTCGCCTATTACCATGGAATCCATGCTAGATGCCACGGAAAAAAGATGGCGAACCGCCTCGAAATCCACCAATACATAAATATGCTCTTGAAGCTCCTTGACTGATTGGGGGCTTCGGCTAATCATGAGTGACCTTATCCTGTCCATGCACACGTGCACATCCGCCCCATGGGCAAGAATCTCTGTACGGTTGCAGGTAGACAGAATAAGGGCCTCGTCCAAATCAGGAGGGTAAAGCAAAGATCTGAGAATTTCGCCTTGCTCCTCTGGAGTAAAAGAGAGGCTTTCCCTCAACTCTAGTGGGGCAGTCTTGTGATTGGCTCCTATTAGGATCAAAGACACTTCTTGCTGTTCCTCAACCTTGGAATCTGTCGAAGCGATGGGGTCCCGATCCCATCAGACCCGCTCCTGCAAAGGTCAGGATCACAAAAACAAAACCTACGATGGCCATGGCCGCTGCCCTTTTGCCTCTCCAACCCGCGTTTAGCCTCTGGTGCAACAAACCAGCATAGACCAACCATGTGATGAGACCCCAGGTCTCCTTTGCCTGCCAGGACCAATAAGAGCCCCAGACCTCACTGGCCCATATGGCTCCTGTGATGATCCCTGCTGTGAGGAGCAAAAAGCCCACGCTCATGCAGCGATAATTTACCTCATCTAGGATCTCCAGGGATGGCAGGCGGCCCAGAGTCTCCACAGAGCATCTGGACCTAATTCTCCTTTCCTGAACCAGATAAAGCACGCCTGCGCCGAAGGCAGTGGCCAAGCTGGCCTCTGCTGCAAAGGAAAGAAGACCGTGTATGGTAAGCCAATGGCTCTCCAGCGAAGGAGACACAGCCACAGGCAGGCGGGGTGGCCCTCCCAGGGCCCACATGACCGCTGACAAAGGCAGGGCCACCAGCCCCACCGAAGCCACCCGGTATCTCCAAGTGGCAACCAAATAGGCACTTATGATGCACCAGGAAAGAAAGTGCAAGGCACCAGAAAGACTCGTTATAGGGAGCCTCTGGCCGCTCCACGCCCCCCAGAGAATAACACCTGTCTGGGCCAAGAATCCCACAAACACAATACGACTCGACCATATCTGGGCCCATCTATCCTTTCCTTTTATGAACCAAAATAGAAATCCGGCTGACAAGGCATAGGCCACCAAGGAAACTTTCCAAAGCACTAGGCTCAAGGGCTTTTCCCTCCCTCCGGCAGGCTATACTGTTTGATGCGCATTTCAATGAGCCTTCTTAGCTGGGCCTCATTGCCGCTTTTGCAAGCATCCATCACCTGGGCATCCACGAGATTTCTAAGTAATTCCAGCCTATTCTGTTCGGAAAGACCCATCTTTTTTATCTCAAGCCTTACCTGCGTGAGCAGATCCAATAGAATTTCATAACCGGGAAAAAGACAATCCCCTATGTAATCCCTCAGCCTTGCTGCCATAGCTGGGCTGGCCCCCCCGGTAGATACCGCTACCTCCAACCTGCCCCTTTTTAAAATGGCTGGAAAAACAGCGCTGCAAAGCTCCTTTTGGTCCACCACGTTGCACAAAATCCCTTGTTGCTCAGCCCATCGACTCACAGAGCTATTCACATCCGCTATGTCTGTAGCTACCACAACAAGCCTTGCACCCTGCAAATCCTTGGCATCCACTTCTCTGAGCTCAAGGCTTATGATACCCTCTGCTGCCATTTGCTCTACTTCTTGACAGGCTTCTTTTGCAATTACATGGACCGAGGCCCCTCTATCTACAAGCAAGTTTATCTTACGCAAGGCCACTGAACCGGCTCCCACCACCACGCACTTACACCCGCCTATTTTGACCCAAAGGGGCATCCATCCATGGAATTCTGCACGCACTCCAAGACCTCATTTAGACCATAGTGGTAATATTTTTCTATTTTACGTCACCTAGGCTTTGCGGACAATGAGCTCAGTTGCCTCCTTAAGACCTTAGAGACTAAAGCAAGGGGCTTGGCGGGCTTTGATCAAAAGAGGCTCTTTATATGGGCTTGGACTAGCATTTCAACAAAGGGTGAAAATCTGGGCCATGAGCGTTGAAAATATCGTTTTTTCAACAGTTTAACTTTAACAAGGGCTTGTTGAAAATTCGTTCATATGGAGCTATAATTTGCTATGTCTGGCAGCATGGAGAGATTTCGAACAACGGCTGTGACCCGGGCAAGCGTTCTCAACTATCCGAGTTGCCTTTGGTTTTTCTGTCAACCCAGCTTACTTTTCTTTTACAAGGTTCTGTTAAATAAATTCAGTAGAGATACCAGAATGTTAAATCCATTTTCAACAAATCCACTTTGCTTATCTCTCTCACTAGAAAATACTTAGGAGATGAGAAATGGAAATACAAACACCCAAGGAGATACTCCAGGCTGCTCTCCATACTGTCCAGTCTGTCTCAGACAGGCGAAACGTCATGCCCATCCTTTCTCATGTTTTGCTGGAGGCCCAGCAAGACGCTTTACGTCTGGCCGCAACAGATCTGGAACTTGCCATGGAGACCAAGATTCAGGTCAAGGTAACAGAGCCCGGATCAGCCACAGTACCGTGTCGCAAACTCTTTGAAATAGTTAGAGAGATGCCCAGCGGGCAGGTAAACATAAAGTCAGAGCCAGAGTTCACCATCAAGATATCATGCCAGGACGTGGTGATGAGGCTGAAAGGATTGGACCCAGCGGAATTCCCGGTTTTCAAGAGGCCATCCCATGATGTGACCACCCAGGCTGCAGCAGGCACCATTGCCCAGATGATAGACAGGACCATTTACGCTGTAGCCGGAGAGGACATGCAGTTCAACCTCACTGGGATCCACGTGGAAAGGGTGGCAGAAAGCGGAGATATAAGATTCGTTGCCACAGACGGTAACCGTCTTTCCTTGATAGACAGACCTCTTGATCTGGTCATCCCAGAGGGAGCCTCGGTGATACTGCCCAGAAAGGGCGTTTCCGAGATGAGAAGACTCATATCAACAGAAGAAGATTGCATCAATTGGGGCATAATGGACCAGCAGATGTTTGTGTTTGCTTCAGGCTATTCGCTGTACATAAGGCTTGTGGATGGAGTATTTCCTTCTTATCAAGAAGTCATACCCCGATTTGGGCCCAATAGAGCTAGGGTCGACAGGGACAGATTCTCTCTTGCACTAAAAAGGGCTTCACTTCTTTCAGACCAAAGATTCTTTGGAGTAAACGTGGGATTTAGCAAGCAGGGAATTAGCGTTGCATCCAACAACCCTGATCTTGGGGACTCAGCGGAGATGATACCAGTAGACTATACCGGAGAGCCTCTTAACATACTCTTCAATCCTCGTTATCTGATTGACATAGCATCATCTTTGCAAAGCGAGACTATAATTCTTGAGCTAAACGACGAATCGAGCGCGGTAATAGTGAAGGATCCAAACGACGAAAAATTTCTGGCTGTTGTGATGCCTATGCGTTTATAGGTGATAAAAGATAAAGATCGGTTGAAAATTAGCTTTATGAGTAATATTTTTCCTTAACAAAAGAGATTAGTGAAAATTAAAAATTTATTTACTTTTGGATACTACTAGCCATATGAGTTTGTCGCATCGATTTGTTTCGGCCTATATTGGGATAATATGTTGGTTGGAAAGCTATTAATTAGGGTTTAATTACGAGTGGTTGCTAATGATTTGAATTTTTCCGGGGGGGACATGGAAGCAGCCTATACAGCTGAAAACATAAAGATACTCGAGGGGCTGGAACCTGTAAGGGAAAGGCCTGCCATGTACATAGGAAGTACTGGCTTGCTGGGGTTACATCACCTGGTTTACGAAGTGGTGGACAACAGCATAGACGAGGCATTGGCAGGTTACTGCGATCAGATAACGGTGACTATCCACAGGGACAACTCTGTGACAGTGGAGGACAACGGCAGGGGTATTCCCGTGGATGAGCATCCTGTTGCCCGCAAGCCTGCGGCCGAAGTGGTCATGACTACCCTGCATGCTGGAGCCAAGTTTGATAAGAAGAGCTATGCCTTCTCAGGGGGGCTCCATGGGGTTGGTGTGTCAGTGGTAAACGCCCTGTCTGATTACCTGAACCTGGAGATTCACAGGGATGGTTGGGTATACACCCAGAGTTATGCCAAGGGAGTGGCAACAACCAGGCTCGAGGCCGTAAGAAAGACAAGAAAACACGGCACCAAGGTGACCTTTTCTCCTGATCCAGAGATTTTTGAGACAACGGATTTTAGCTTTGAGATACTTTCCAGGAGAATGAGAGAACTGGCTTTTCTTACACCAGGAATAAGTATTACGATTACAGATGAGAGGATTGATGAAAGTAAGACATACAAATATAAGGGTGGAGTTGCAAGTTTTGTAGAATACTTGAATAGAAACAAAAATCCAATAACCAAAGTTATTCATCTTACAGGAGAAAAAGAAAATGTTATTTTTGATATCGCAATTCAATATAATGATTCATATGTAGAGAACCTTCTTTCTTTTGTAAACAATATAAATACTACCGAAGGTGGAACTCATGTTATAGGATTCAAGTCTGGCCTTACTAGGGCGATAAATCAATATTCAACAAACAACAATCTAACCAAGAATTTCAAATATAACATCACCGGAGACGACATAAGGGAAGGTTTGTGTGCGGTCATAAGCGTTCGCCTTCCCAACCCTCAGTTTGAAGGCCAGACCAAGGCCAAGCTTGGCAACAGCGAGGTAAAAGGTATAGCCGAGTCCTTTATTCATGAAAAACTGTACCAGTATCTGGAGGAAAATCCTTCGGCTGCCCGCAAGATAATAGAGAGATCCATGGAAGCGGCCAGGGCAAGGGAGGCGGCCAGAAGAGCCAAGGAGCTGGCCAGAAAGAAAAACTCCGTGGAACTGGGCTCATTGCCCGGGAAACTGGCAGATTGCCAAAGCAAGGATCCAAATCTGGCTGAGCTTTTTTTGGTGGAGGGAGACTCAGCCGGGGGATCGGCCAAGCAGGCAAGAGACAGAACCATTCAGGCAATACTGCCTCTAAAGGGAAAGATATTGAATGTGGAGAAGGCAAGATTCGACAAGATGATCTCCAACGAGGAGATCAAGACAATGATAACTGCCCTAGGAACAGGCATAGGTGAAAATGATTTTTCCATAGACAAGCTCAGATACAGAAAAATCATAATAATGACTGATGCCGATGTTGACGGTGCTCATATAAGGACACTGTTACTGACCTTTTTTTACAGGCAGATGCCCCAAATCATAGAAAGCGGTTGTCTGTACATAGCCCAACCGCCTCTTCTCAGAGCGAGAATCGACAACAAAGACCATTATTTCAAGAGCGAGGGGGAGTTCAACACTTTCGTGGTGGAGCGTTCCATCAAATCCCTGAAGCTAGCCACTAGCGACGGACGCACAGTGGAGGGCTCGCGCCTTTTGGATCTTTACAGGGCAGCTCAACGTATAGAGGAAGGAGCCTTACAACTGGAAAAGATTCGTTACGACTTTGTCTTGGTGGAAGCCCTGGTAATGGAAGAGGAGCTTTCGCCAGCCATGTTCCGAGAGCAAAAGGCCCTGGAGAGATTAGCCCGGGACCTCATGAGTTACGCAAAAACAACCCGTGGGGATTACAACTCAATGGATTTCAAGGTGGTCCCTTCCCCGCAGGAAGATAACTCCTTGATATTGGAAATCACCACCGAGAGAGGAACCCAAAGATTCCACACTGTGATAGACGAGCATTTCGTGCATTCCCCCAGGTTCAAGTCAATCAGGGAATTGAGCAGAAAACTGGCGGCCGTGGGTTCACTTCCATGGAGGATTCAACTGGAGGGAGAACCTGTGGAAATCCGTCGGTTTCAGGAACTGGCCTCCAGCATAGCGGGTTCCTGTCGTGGCAAAGTGGTGGTGCAGCGCTACAAAGGGCTGGGGGAGATGAATCCGGATCAACTTTGGACCACAACCATGGATCCCAATACCAGAACACTGCTCAGGGTGCGAGTGGAGGACCTAGTGGAAGCGGATCAGATCTTCTCTGTACTGATGGGCGACAGTGTTGAGCCCAGGCGGGAGTTCATTCAGACAAATGCCATGAACGTGACCAACCTGGACATCTGAGAGAAACTTGGGAGAAAAAATGGGAGATTTAAGGGACATAAGCATCGAGCAGGAACTTACTCGTTCTTATCTGGACTATGCATTGAGCGTCATAATCGGGAGGGCCATTCCGGATGTACGCGACGGGCTCAAGCCTGTGCAAAGGCGGGTTGTTTACGCAATGCACGAGATGGGAAACACCTGGAACAGGCCTTACAAGAAGTCGGCCCGAATCGTTGGGGATGTGATAGGAAAGTATCATCCCCACGGGGATGCAGCCGTGTACGACTCCATTGTAAGGCTGGCCCAGGATTTCAGCATGCGCTACCCGCTGGTGGACGGACAAGGCAACTTCGGATCCGTGGATGGGGATCCGCCTGCTGCCATGCGTTATACAGAGGTTAGGCTCAACCGCATTGCCAAGGAGCTCCTAGAAGACATAGACAAGGAGACAGTGGGCTTTTCCCCCAATTATGACTCCTCCATGAGAGAACCCGATGTTTTGCCCTCTAGGATCCCCAATCTGCTCATAAACGGTAGCTCGGGAATAGCCGTGGGAATGGCCACAAACATCCCTCCCCACAACCTGCGGGAAGTGATAGATGCACTGTTGGCCCGCATGGACAATCCATCGGCAGGCGTGAGCGAGTTGATGCGTTACATTAAGGGGCCTGATTTTCCCACAGGTGGAATAATCCAGGGCAGGTCAGGCATCCTGGATTCATACAAGACAGGCAGGGGTAGCATAAAGGTCAGGGCAAGAGCCCATGTGGAGCGAAACGAGAGTTCCGAAAAAACTTCCATAGTGGTCACAGAACTGCCTTACCAGGTAAACAAGGCCAGGCTTCTGGAACGCATAGGAGAGCTGGTGAAAAATAAGGTGGTGGAGGGTATAGAGGAACTCAGGGACGAGAGCGACAAGGATGGGATGCGCGTTGTCATAACGCTCAAGAAAAACGAGATAGCCGACGTGGTGCTGGCCAAGCTCTTCAAGCACACTCAGATGGAGGTGAACTTCGGAGTAACCCTCCTGGCAATAGACAGCGGCATGCCCAAGGTCTTCTCCCTTCCTGAGCTTCTGGACAGGTTCATTCTGTTCCGAAGGGATGTGGTGCTCAGGAGGACCAGGTTTGAGCTTGCCAGGGCCGAAGAGCACTGTCACCTCCTAGAGGGCCTGAAGCTGGCTCTGGAGAATCTGGATCTGGTCCTGGGAATCATACGCAACTCGGACACGCCCAAGACAGCTCAGCAAACACTCATGAAAGAGGTGGGGCTGAGCGAGAAACAGGCCCAGGCAATACTGGAGATGCGCCTCCAGCGGCTAACCCGCCTGGAGAAAGACAAGATCATTTCTGATTACCAGGAGACCAGAAAGCGTATAGAGGATTACAGGTCCATACTTTCCAGCCAGGAGAGAGTGAGAGAAATCATCCGGAGCGAGCTTCTGGAGATACGCAATCAGTACGGTGACGACAGGCGCACGGAGATATCAGAAGAGGCCGGGGAACTAGATTACGAGGACCTCATAGTTGAAGAGAGCATGGTTGTGACAATAACCCACAGGGGCTATGTGAAGAGGACCCCGCTTTCCATCTACCGTACTCAGAGAAGGGGTGGAAAGGGTAAGGTGGGCATAAGCATGGCCGAAAGTGATTTTGTGGAAGATCTCTTTGTTTCCAGTACCAGAAGCTATCTCTTGGTTTTCACCAACAGCGGAAGGGTGCATTGGCTCAAGGTGCACGAGGTTCCGGAGGCCAGCCGTGTGGCCAAGGGCAGGCCCATAGTGAATCTGCTTCCTATGCAAGAGGGAGAGCGGGTGGCCACGGTCTTGCCAGTGAGGGAATTCAAGGAGGGGATGTACATATTGCTGGCCACAAGGGCAGGAGTGGTAAAAAAGGTGGAGATGATGGCTTTCAGCCATCCCAGGGCAGGGGGTATCCATGCCATGACCCTGGACGAGGGTGATGAACTCATAAGTGCCATACTCACCGATGGCACACAGAGGCTCTTGATGGCTACTAAACGAGGAATGGCGCTTTTGGTGGAAGAAAGCCAACTCAGACCCATGCAGAGGGCTGCAAGGGGTGTAAGGGGAATCAGGCTCAGGCCAGGAGACCATCTGATTTCCATCAATGTGGCCCCTTCGGCTCAGGGGGCCTTTGTGACCATCACGGAGAAGGGCTATGGCAAGAGAACACTGGTGAGCCATTACCGGGTCCAGAACAGAGGTGGGATAGGGCTTACAAACATAAAGATAACAGAGAAGAACGGGCCTGTGGTGAATGTATTTCCAGCTGGGGATGAGGACAATCTGGTCATCATAACGGACCAGGGTAAGCTCATAAGAATCAGAGCATCTGAAATAAAGCTGGTGGGCCGTGCAGCAATGGGAGTCAAGGTAATAGACGTGGCCGAGCAGGAGAGAGTAGTGGCGGTCCAGCGGGTGGCAGACAATGAGGGATAAGAGCCAGAGGTCTCAGTGGTCCAACCCACAACACATGGAGGATCAATGCGCTTTGCGGTGGTAGGGGCCGGAAGTTGGGGCACCACCCTGGCCAATCACCTCTGCGGCTTGGGGCACGAGGTGATCCTTTGGGTTTACGAGGCAGAACTTCTGGAGCAAATGCGTTCTCAGAGGCTTAACCCCCTTTACCTTCCTGGCGTGCCCTTAGATCCTCGCATGGGCTTGGAGGGGGATCTACTCAAAGCCTGCCAGGGCTCTGATTACATTCTGATGGTGGTTCCATCCCACGTGTACAGGCGAGTCCTGGAAAACCTTATGCCCGTTGTGCATGGTTCCAAGGTGATAATTTCAGCCACCAAGGGGATAGAGAAGGAAACTCTCATGACCATGTCTCAAGTGGTGGGATCAATGGCCGCCCAAGTCCCGTACGCGGTTCTCTCTGGGCCCAGCTTTGCCAAAGAAGTGGCCAGGGGGCTTCCCACTGCGGTAACAGTTGCCTCCAGATCTCTGGATTTGGCCGTGACCCTCCAAAACCTCCTCTCCTCGGAGCGTTTCCGGGTCTATGCCCACGACGACGTCATGGGCACAGAGCTGGGAGGTGCCATCAAGAACGTCATAGCCATCGCCGCTGGCATAAGCGATGGCTTGGGCTTTGGCCTAAATGCAAGAGCCGCTCTTTTGACCAGAGGCCTCTCCGAGATGATACGCCTGGGAATAAAAATGGGAGCCAACCCTTTGACCTTCGGAGGCCTATCTGGCATAGGGGATCTCATCCTCACCTGCACAGGCGATCTGAGCCGCAACCGCACAGTGGGGCTCAGAATAGCAAGAGGGGAAACCCTGGAGCAGATCAGCCGCAGCATGGTGGCAGTGGCCGAGGGGGTGATGACCACCCTGTCCCTGAGGGAGCTGGCCAGGAGGGAGCAGGTGGACATGCCCATCACAGAGCAGGTCTACCAGGTGCTTTACCAGGGAAAGGATCCGCAGGAGGCTTTGAGGGATCTTATGAACAGGCCCCTCAAGAGAGAGATTTCCTTTGTTCCGGAAGTCAAGGGAGCAAACTGAGGAGACTTCTCTGGGCAAATCTCATCCGTTTGAGCAAGGCACTCTAAGGGTGAAACAGGTATTTCCAGGCTGGCTCTTTACTTGGATCTGGACCCTGTAAGGCTCCATGAGCATCTTTACCATGTGCAGCCCGAGTCCGGTTCCCACTGGCCTGCCGCTGTCCTCCGGGGCTTTCTTGGTTGTGAAATAAGGCTCGAAGATCCGCTCCAGATTTTCCTGTGGTATACCGCAGCCCGTATCTGTCACGGAGATCTCTATCCAGTCCCCTTCCCCTTTGCGGCTTATCACGGTGAGCTTCTTGGTCTTGCTGTCCCTCATGGCGTCTATGGCGTTTTGGATAAGATTCAAGAATGTCTGGGAAAAATCCGAGTATATGCCTTTCACGGATGGCAGATCCTCTTGGAGATGGTACTCTTTTTCCACATTGTGTTTGAAGAAGAGGTCCCCTTCCATGAACTTGAGCTCCTCACGGAGGATGGTGGAGAGGTTGAGAGACTGGTGGTAATCGATTTGGTCCTGCCGGCTTTTTTGCATCACATTTCGAATTATGTCGCTTAGCTTGGCCACGTTCTCTATTATGATGTCCGTGTCCCTTAGGTTCTGATCATATTCCTGCAGTAGAGCCAGGGTCTGGGCCCGCGCCTCCGGAGTTTGATTGCCCGAGAGGCTCTGGATCCTTGATCTCATCTGCACCAACTTGTCTTTCATCAACTCGGCCCTTCCCAAGATGATCAGCAGGGGCGAGCTGAGATTGTGAGCCATTCCCTGGGCCAGCATCCCTATGGAAGAGAGCTTGGAGAGCTGAAGGATCTGCTTTTGGAGATTCTCCTGTTGTTCCGCCAATCTGCTACTACTTTCCTGGATCTGCCTGAGCATGCGTTGGGAATCAGGGTCGGTCTTTCCCTGTTCCAGAGCTTTTTTGACCTTTTCCAACAGGGCGAAGCTGTCAAAAGGCTTGGTTACGTAATCAAATGCCCCTACCTTCATGGCCTCAACGGCCGTATCTATGGTACCGTAGCCTGTCACCATGATCACAGGCAGGTAGGGATTGTGCTCTTTCATGCGGCGCAAAGCTTCCATACCGTCCATCACAGGCATCTTCATGTCCATGATTACCAAGCCCACTGAGTCTGTCTTGGCTTTTTCTACCGCTTCTTTACCGTTGGTGGCAAACAGAAGGGGGAAGTGGTCTTTCAGGATCATTCTCAAAGATTCCCTGGGACCCAGCTCATCGTCCACGATCAAGATGTGAGTTTTCTGCATGGATCCACCCCAATGCACACCTGGCCCGAAGCGTGAACCGGGCCTTGAGCTAAGCCCTATGGCCTGCCCCATCCATATAAGAGGAGCCCCATCGGGCTTCTGAGCATTTACCCCAACAAAGAGTTCCTCTTGTCTTTCCCCTGCCCGGAGACTTGGAACATCACAACTACGTTCATGATGACCGAGCCCTCAAGAACCGGCTCATTGAGCACTACTGGGGCTAGGTCAAGCTCACGTTTTCCTGTTTTAGACTCGTGTCCAGAGGGATCAGGAGCTTGAATCTGGAGCCTTTTCCAGGTTCTGAGTCCACCTCTATGCGTCCCCCGTGATCCTGGATTATTCTTTGAGCTATGGGCAGACCAAAGCCCATGCCTTTGACCTTTGTGGTAAAAAAAGGCGAAAAAATCTCCCGTACCTGATCAGCTGCAATACCGCAGCCTGTGTCCTCCACAAGGATCTCCACCCAATCCCTGCTTGCCAATTCCAGAGTGCCCTGGGTCCTGACCGATCGAAGCACCGGAGGCTTCACCCTCTGAGTGCGGAGCCTCAACTTGCCCCCATCCGAGCTGGCCTCCAGGCCGTTGTCTAGAATATGGCACAAGGCCTTCTCCAGATGTTCCCTGTCTGCACAGACATAAATGGGATCAGAAGCCAGCTGCTTGACCAGCCTGATCTTTTTGGCCTCGATCCACGCGGCCCGGGATTGTATGGCCGACTCCACGATCTGGTTGATATCGTGACGCATGGGCCTGCTTTCCCTGGGCATCGCAAATTCCATGAGCCGTTCAGTCATGAGGTTCAACCGGTCGATCTCTCCCATCACCACCGAGAAGAATTGCTCCCGGAACTCCTGGTCTGTATAACGCTCCGGAAGCAACTGGGCGAAGGTCTTAACAGCCACCAAGGGGTTTCTGATTTCCTGGGCCATGCGATTGGCCAGCAGGCTCCAGAATCTCAACCTATCTAGATCCCTTGTGCGGGCCTCCAGTTCTTTAGTCTCGCTGAGGTCTGTGAAGACCATGATGGCTCCCCGGATGCGGTTGGAGTCGTCCCTTAGGGGGGAGGTGCTCACACCCAGGGGGGCCTTGGACATGGGATGGGTCACTTCCCGACGAGAGAAGCTCTCAGCGCCTTCCAGGGTCCTGAGCAGGAGGTCTGCAAATACAGAGCCCAACTTCTGAACGCTCTTGCCTAGGATTTCCTCCCTGGGAACCCCCAGCATCCGCTCGGCTGCGGGATTGTAAGTGGTTACCTTGGCTAGGTGATCTATGGCCACCACCCCTGTGCCTATGCTCTTGAGGATGTTCTCATTGTATTTTTTCTGAAGGCAAAGTTCCCTATAGAGAAGAGAGTTCTCAACAGCCACTGCCGCGTAGTTGCCCACCATGGAGAGCTGTTCCACATCGGAATCGCTGAAAGGCCTTCCGGTTACCTTGTTGCCCAGGCACAAGATCCCCACCAGTCGGCCCTTGGTGAGCAGAGGAGCTGAGATCTTGGCATCCAAAGCTTCCATCTGCTGGAGTACCAAGGCCCCCTCCCTGGTGAAGCCCGATAGCTCCACCTCTTCACGTTTCAGGATCTGGTTGTAGCGAAGCAGCCACCCGGGCAGACCCTCTTCCAACCTGAATCCCAGGGTTCTGATCCTCAGCTCTTCTATGCCCAAAGAAGCCCTTACTCGAAACATGGAACGGGAGGGCTCCAAGAGTAGCACCGCTGCCTTATTGACCTGGAACATCTCGCAGATGGCATGGAGCATGAAATCCAAAAGTCTTTCCAGGTCTGTGATGTGAGTAAGGGCCTTGAAGAACTCCTTCAGGGCGAACTGACTCAAGGCTGGATCCCGCTCCATGTGATACCAACTCAAAGCGGTCATGGGCACGGGAACCTCCTCTCTATAAGGCAAAGGAAAAATCCTGGTACCTCCGTTGGCCTCCACCCTGCTCTTGAGCAGACGGACCTCCCTTTGCAACCTGGTGCGCTCCAGGGCACGTTTCATGACCCATCTGACCTCCGTGCCCTCAAAAGGCTTGACCAGTACCTCATAGCCGGCTTCACCGTCAGTGGCTTCCATAAGATCACGGCCCCTGGCATTGGTGATGAGCACCAGGCAAATATCCTGGGAGATCTGCCGCAGTCTCTCCAGCAGGCTCAAGCCGTTCATGTCGGGCAGAGTGGGCTCCAAGAGCACGATCTCCACTGGATGTTGGGCAACCATGGCCAGAGCTTCATGCCCGGAACGAGCCTGTAGGATGGAAAACTCGTCCTTTAGAATCATGCGCAGAGATTCCTGAACAGCTATCTCATGCGAGACGATCAGCACGAAGCTCATGAGAATCTCCAATGGGTAAAGCAGCCTCGGCCTCCAGCAGTGGGAGGGCTATGGTAAAAACCGCACCTCCACCAGGGCGGTTTTCGGCGTTTATGGAGCCTTTATGCTCCCGTACGATGCCGTGTGCTATGGAAAGCCCGAGTCCATGGCCCGTGTCCTTGGTGGTGAAAAAAGGATCGAAGATATGTTTTATGTGGCTTTCGCGAATTCCTGGACCATTGTCGGCTATGCGCACATATGCCTCCCGGTCTCCCTGTGTGTATCCCTGGGGAAGCTTAGCAAAAGGAGCGGCTGGTGGCCAGCCCCATCTTTTTCTGGTTCCAGTGGAGATCTCCAAGGAGGGTTCTTCTTGGGATGATGTGGCCTCCAAGGCATTAAGTAGCACGTTCATAAAGACCTGCTTCAGTTGCTCTGCATCCGCGAAAACCCAAAGAGGGGTCTCGTAATACTTGGTGGTGATCTTTATTCCTTTCTTGGCCATTTCGCTAGACAGTAGTGCCAGGGTCTGTTCTATGGGGTCATGGAGGTCTATGGGCATGGGAATAGGCTTGGGGGGCCTGGCAAAACGAAGGAGCTGCTCCACCAGGGAGTTTATCCTCTCTATCTCCCCTGCAGCTATGTGAGAAAAGGACTCACGGAACTCCGGATCATCATACTTGATGGGAAGAAGTTGGGCGAAGGTCTTCAAGGAAACCAGAGGATTCTTGATCTCGTGGGCCATGCCAGCAGCCAAAGTGCCCACAGTGGCAAGGCGCTCTGCCCTTCTAACCTCAGCCTCCAAGAGCTTTATCTCCGTTAGATCTGTGAGAACAGCTAGGGCACCGATTACCTGGCCCTGGGCATTACGTAATGGAGCTGTGGAGACGCTTAAGACGTTGGCATTGCGGTCCTTTGCCTCAACCTGAAATTCTTGATTGCTAACGGGCAGACTCATCTTGACAGTTGAGATGAGCGCGTTCCAAATCGTAAAGGGGAGAACATCAGCTGGTTTGCCAAGAAGGTTCCTACACGGCAATGACAGCAGCTGTTCAGTTTTTTTGTTAAACCTTGTCACCACCATATTAGTATCAACTGTCAAAATGCCACAAGTCATCTGCTCAAGTACAATCTCCATATATTCTTTCATCGATAGGATTTCTTCATAGAGAATGGCATTATGTATTGCAACTGCTGCCTGATTACCAAGAGTGGTCAGAAAACTAACGTCATCGCCGCTAAAAATCTCTCCACTTGTTTTCTCTCCAAGAGCGAGTAAGCCTATCACAGCTCCTTTTGTTACCAGTGGAACTACTACCGATGCGTTGAGGACATCGAAGTGTTTCTTATAATCGTAATACTCTTTCTGACCGAGTTTAGAGCGAAGTTCGTATTCTATCAAAATGACACTATCTTCATTGAATGCCTCAAAAAAGAAATTACAACTCCGTTTTACCCCTTCGTCCGGGGCAAAAATTACCTCGCCGTTTCGCCATAGAAACAACTGACAAGTCCTCGTACGCAGCAACCTCTCCAACCCTTTGACAAGGAATTCTCTCAACCCTTCCAGTTCATAGTGAACAGCCATACTCTTACTGAATTCTCTGAGATCCCGCTTATAATTGTAATGTCCAGAAAAAATATAACTGTCTATTATCCTTTCAGATGCAGAGTTAACCAACGGCAGGAGGAAAGCTCCTATCAAAGCTATAAGGAAGGATCCCATTACTTTTTCAAGTGGCTCTTGGGTTGCAAGTCTTGGAGATAGTAGAAAGATAGCTGGATAGAAAAACAGAGTTAACAGTAAGACCTCGCAGCCGAAAATGGTAAGCCGTCTTAGAACAACTTTAACATCTAAGAATCGATATCTAATTATTGAGTATGCAATAAAAAGAGCCAATATTGCTGTCAACGAAGGGGCGACCCCTGGAAGTGGTCTGGTTCCTAAAATAAAAGGAAGGATTAGTTGAAGTGTAGCTGCACCAATTCCTACCGAAGAAAACCCTATAAGGATCATTTTGAGTTGGGCTCGCTCTAGCGGATCGTTTACGTGACGAAGGCTTGATAAAGGCGTAAGCAAGCAAAAGACTGTATATGCCGTAAGAACTGCCGCATACACTGGGTGAAGAGGGCCGTAAATCGGAGCGGGTCCTCGCTGGGTAAGAATAACGCTCTTTTGCACTAATTCTGTGAGCGCTAAAGGGAATATCACGCCAGCAGGAATTATAATGAGTGGCAGAGAATACCTTTTCTTGAGGAATGGATGGAGTACGGGGAAATTCATAAAAAAAATGAAAACGAGAACAAATGGTGGTATTCCGAAAGCAAAGGCGAGTCGCCCAATTTTTTCGACAAGTAAGGGGTTTTGAACCGTGTTGACCAAAATATTCATAAGGATCCATATAGATAATGATAGGCATACAAAGAAAAAAAGAAGGTTGGTCTTTTTTCGGGGATTTGTGAAGAGTACAACTATTCCCAAAAATAATATCGTTAAGAAAGATATGACTAAAAGACTAATGGGGGCAACCACCCGTTGATCTCCTGTTGGATAAACGTTTCGTTGTGAAGGGCACTCGAGCTGGCGACTTGGTATAGCCTTTTAGCTATGGAAAACGTAAACGAAGCTTGCTGAGACACGAAAGAATAGGATTTCCCGAAGGCAAGAAGTTGAGCCTCACGAAACTTGATGGGATTCAGACCGGAATGGATGTCCATCAAATCTAGACCCGAATCAAGACTAAAACCCCCTGCTTTCGTGGTTAGCGAGCAGGAGGCAGGCGTCTGTTCCATTGATCCCATGGGAGTTAACCATGGCTATTTGCACAGAAGCTCTTCTGGCAACAAGGGGGACGTAGTCCAGATCGCATTCAGGGTCAGGCTCTTCTAGATTGATTGTGGGCGGTATGAACCCGTGTTTAATGCTTAACGCGGCAGCTGCGACTTGGAGAGGTCCTGCTGCTGACTGCGGATTTCCAATCATGGACTTGATAGAACTAACTGGCGTCCGGTAGGCATAATCTCCCATTACCTGTTTGATTGCCTGAGTCTCCACAACGTCGGTTGTTGGGTCGGATGGTGCATGAGCACAAATGTAGTCGATGTCGTAAGGATGGACTCTGGCATCTTCCATGGCCAAATGCATAGCCGTAGCCATACCCTGTTTGATCCGCCGGTGTTCAACAGATTCGGCAGATTCACCGTAACCAATCACTTCGGCTATAATATCTGCTCCTCTTTCCGTCGCCCTCTCTAGGGACTCTAGGATGACTATACCAGCCCCCTCGGACAAGACCCCACCGTCCCTTCCTTTGTCAAAGGGACGGCTAGCTTTTTCGGGTGAATCATTTCTCTTGGACATTATTTCAGCGGCACAGAAGAAAAGGAATGTAATAGGAAAGATGGCCGAATCTACACTCCCGGCTATGGCTATGTCAAATGAGCCGTTTCTTACCTCCCGGAATGCCTGACCTATGGATGTGAGCCCAGCTGTGCAAGAGGTACAGAACGCTTTTGATGCATCTCGAAAATTGTAGAAATAGGAAATAGCCGATGAAACGCTAAAGGGGTCAATGGCCTTGAGTGCCCATGGCAGACCACCAGACAATCCCAGGGGACCTGTAAACTTTATGAACTCTGTTTCTATTAGGTCGTAGCTCGGGTTGCTAGTCCCCACAAGGCAACAACCACTATCGTTTGATGCCCCGAGCTCCAAACCGGCGTCTTCCAGGGCCAGTGCGGCAGCCCCCAAAGCTAAGCAAGTCTGGCGGCCCATTGCTTTCCATTTGTCATTCGGTATGAAGGCCCCAGGATCGAAATCTCTCACTTGTCCCGCTATCTGGGTCGGGAGATTAGAAACGTCAAAAGATGTGATTTTGGATATACCGGACTTCCCCTCGCACAAGGCTTTCCAAAAAGCTTCTTTGCCTATTCCGTTGGGGGCCACAACTCCGATCCCCGTTATGACCACACGCCTGGGTTTCAGCACGACTGGCTCCTCACATCAAGAAAATACATTGGACCAATATCGCCCTCTTGGCACTTCTACACAACCTTGAGGGGAAAGTCAAGTAATATTTAATTTAGTTATACATAATTATGCAAAAAATTTGGGTGGGTGCATGGGGACCCTGGGTTATGGGGTGGGCTTGCTTCCCTTGGGAAACCTGCTGGCTCTGGATGATTCCGAGTAAAGCAGTCCGTCCCTTACCTCTCATATGGCCACTTGCACCGTTCTGGCATTCAGAATGCGAGCCAGATCCTTGGGGTCCATCTCCAGCAGTAAGCCCCTTCTGCCGCCGTTTATGTAGATCTGCGGAAGGCTTAGAATGCCTTCCTCCATGTATATGGGAAGTGGCTTTCTCAAGCCCATGGGGGATGTGCCTCCCACCAGGTAGCCTGTATGGCGCTGTGCCACCTTGGGCTCGCATGGGCTCACCCATCGGGCCCCTATCTGGCGGGCCAGGCTGCGAGTGGAAACCCGTCTGTCTCCGTGCATGAGCACCACCAAAGGCTTGCCCTGGTCATCCTCCATGACCAGTGTCTTTATGACCAGGTGCTCGTCTATGCCCAGCTCCTGGGCTGCCACCTCGGTTCCGCCGTGCTCTTGGTATTTGTAGATATGCGCCTTGAAAGGCACGTTGTTTTCCTTGAGCAGCCGAAGGGCTGGAGTTGTGGGCAAAGCCATGGCGATTCTCCTCCTAAGGCCGGAGCATCTGTGAAGATGGGAAGCCAAATCAGAGATATGTTAACATTTTCTGCTGGATTATGGCCCCATGGGGACAGCTTTGGGGCCCCAAAGCCCCTACCGTGGGCTTGCGACGGAATGGTGTCGAGTCATAGCGGTTTTACTTTGCCTTTGTTGGGGCATCTTTGGAATCTGATGCTTTTGGCCAGAAAGGGATTGGTTTGAAAGAAGGAGGTCAGGAAAAGATGAAATTTCCTATACCCTCAAAGGCACAAAAAGCCTTCGACGTGGTGGGGCTTGGGCTCAACGCGGTGGATGATCTTTGTGTTGTACCCCATTTCCCGGAATTCAACAGCAAGGTGAAGATGATTTCTTTGGAGCGGCAGGGGGGTGGGCAGGTGGCCACGGCCATGGTAGCCCTGGCCAAGTGGGGGCTAAAGGTACGTTATATAGGAAAAGTGGGCGGGGATGAGCTGGGTAGCTTCTCTTTGGAGAGCATACGTTCCCAAGGCGTGGAAGTCAGCTTTGTGACCCGCGAGGAGGGCGCGCGCAATCAGTACGCCTTCATACTGATAGATGCCAGAAACGGTGAGCGCACCATAATCTGGGACAGAGATCCTCGCCTTATGTACAGGCCCGGGGAGCTTTCTCAAGAAGCGGTTTGTTCCGGCCGGGTCCTGCATCTGGACGGCCATGATGTGGGGGCCACCCTCCAGGCCCTTGGATGGGCGAAGCAAAATGGAATACCCACGGTCATAGACCTGGACAAGGTGGAAGATGGCACCGAGGAAATGGTCGCAAAAGTTGATTACTTGATATGTTCCCAGAGATTTCCCTGCAGGCTGACAGGTATTTCTGATCCAGTGAGGGCTCTGCAGGCCCTTGGCACCATGGCCCGGGGATTTGTGGCCATGACCTTGGGAGCCGAAGGTTGCCTGGCTCTGACCCCCTCAGGTCCTTTGCACTGTCCTGGCTTTTCAGTGAGGGCTGTGGATACCACCGGCGCAGGGGATGTCTTCCACGCTGGTTTCATCTTCGGTCTGCTGAAAGGCTGGGAGCTCAAGCAGATCCTGGAGTTTTCCAATTGTGTGGCTGCCATGAAATGTACAAAGCTGGGCGGAAGGCCTGGCATCCCCAGCTTGAGGCAGGCCCTTGATTTTCTATGCCAGAGACTGCCCCACTGGAGCAATGAAAGAGATAACATGAAGGGCTGCGAGGGTTGACCAGGCAGAAACCTCATCGCACATAACAGTTCTTAGAATCAGCAGACTGTGTGCATTGCGCATTCCAGGCAAACTCCGCCAGAAGCGGTGTATGGTCAGAAGGACGTTCTTCTTGTCTGGGGTTGGTATCTATCCAGGCCCGAAGGCTCCTTTGGGCAAGGGATCTTGTGCCCCAGATGTGATCCACCCTCCAGCCGAGGCCCTTGGAAAGGGCTCCTCGAAGCCTGTAATCCCAAAAAGTATAATGGCCGGCCTCCTTGACGTGAAGCCTGAAGATGTCCACCCAGCCCCATTCTCTAAGCTCCTCCAAGGCTTTTCGCTCAAGGGGGTGAAATCCTATCTGCCCTGCCAGGCCTTCAGGATCGTAAACATCCTCGGGCTGCGGAGCCACATTGAAATCTCCCATCCACAGAGCATGTTGCTCGGGTCTTAGGTTTTGATTCATGAACTCCTTCAGCCTGCCTAGCCACTGGAGCTTGTACATGAACCGTGGGGACTCGGGGGAAGCGCCCTGAGGGACGTAAGTGTTCAAAACAATTAAACCCATGGTTCGCACCATGAGCAAACGCTCCCGGTCCAATGGGCCTCTGTCCTGGAGCCCTTCACGAATCACCTCAATGGGGCCACGGCTCAGCACGGCCACCCCGTTGAAACCCTTTTGCCCGCAAAAGACGCACTCATATCCCTCAGCCTTAAGCGGCGCCAAAGGAAACTGCTTGTCCTCCACCTTGGTCTCCTGCAAGGCCAAAATGTCAGGCCGTACCCTTTGGATCCAGCCCAAGAGCAGGGGCATGCGGGCCCTGATGCCGTTCACATTGAAGGTTGCGACCCTAAGACAACCCCCTTTTTCTCCCTGGAAACCCAAGGCAGTTCCACCTCTGTCCCCATTCATTCAGGAGTGAGTCATGGTAGAGATTCCTGTAAGCAGGGTATTCACCCGCCCCTCGGAATCTCTGACTCAGTGCCCAGGTGCCATCCCCTGGACCTTCAGATTCCTCGCAAGCACCACCGCAGCAACAGCCAGGAGCATCAGAAGAGCCAGATGTTTGTAAGTGGCCATGAAGGCCTCTGCTCCCGCCACTGCCTGTATGAGCCTTCTTGCCATCTCCAGTGCCACCTGAGTGGCATTGGGGTCAAAATAGGCTCCAGGATCCGGGCTCGCCAACCAGGATCCCAAGTATCCCAGAAGCTCTTTACCTGCGTAAGATCCCCACTCTATTCTACTGGAGATGGCATCGTAGAAGGCATTTTGCCTGGAAGTCAGTATATTCGTGGATACGGCCGTGCCTATGGAGCCAGCCACCAGCCTTGTCACGTTAATGATCATGGAGCCGTGGGCAAAATCCTCTTCCTTGAGGGAGGCAAAGACGAGGTAGCTCAAGGGGGCGAACGCCCCGGAGATGGCGAATCCCCAAAGCAGGTTATCCCATATGATGGCCGAGCGGGGATCCAAGTAGCCTGTTCGAAAGACCCAGGTGGCCCAGGCTCCTGCCAAGAGAAAGGCAATGGCCACGGTTTTAGGCCTGAGGCGATCCGCCAGGGCCCCGCCCAGAAGGGTGGCCAGTGCCGAGGCCATGGAGCCGGGCAGCATGATCAATCCCGAATCCAAGGTGGTAAATCCCTTTAACCTCTGGAGAAACACCGGGAGAAGAAGATATACACCGTAGGCCACCATGGAGTTGAGGCCCAGTGCCAGTAGGGCCAGGGAAACCTCTTTTTGGATGAAGACGCTCCTGGGTATGAGGGGCCTTGGAGCCAAAAGCTCCCAGAAGATGAAACCAGCGAAACAGAGGCAAAAGACCACCACCATCTGAAGGATGAAGTCTGATTGAAGCCACTCCTTTTCCTGTCCCTTGGACACAAATACCACAAGGGAACTGAGAGCTACGGACAGGAGGATGACTCCAACCAGATCCAAGGGGGCTTGTGGAGATGATTTCCTGTTCTGGATCAACCATATCACCAACATGGCATCCAGAAGGCCAATGGGCACGTTCACGTAGAAAATCCACCTCCATGTGAGGTGTTCCGTGATAAGACCTCCCAAAGAAGGACCTATGGCTGGAGCAAAGGCTGCCCCAAGTCCGTATATCCCCATGGCCAGACCCCTCTCCTGTGGAGGAAAGGCATCGCTGAGCAAGAGCCAGCCAACAGGGATAAGCATTCCCTCTCCCACCCCCTGAAGGAATCTGGAGGCCAGCATTGCCTCCAAGGAGGAAGCTGCTCCGCAAAGAGCGCTCATGGCAACAAACAGCATAAGACCCCACAGATAGGTGTCTCTGTGGCCAAGCAGACCTGCTATCCAGCCCACGAAGGTCATGGCCACAGCAGCTCCCATGAGATAGGCGATTATTATCCACTGGGCGTCGTACATGTCCGCTTCCAGGGTGGACATCATCTTGGGGAGGGTTATGTCCACTATGGTTGTATCCAGGAAGGCTATGAACATGCCCATGGTGACAAGGAATGCCACGCACCACTTGTTGGGCCCCTGCATCAGGCCCCCTCCTTCTTTACCGCTACCTGGACCGAAAGACCTGGCACGATCTCCGGGTGTCCATTCAGCTCCAGGATCTCCAGCTCCACCGGAACCCTCTGGGTCACCTTGGTGAACTCCCCGGCCGTGACATCCCTGGGAATGAGAGCAAACTCTTGAGCTGCAGCAGGGGCTATGCGCCTAATCCTTCCCCTTAGGACAACCCCGGGAATGGCATCCACCCTGAGTTCCGCCTCCTGGTGGAGCTTTAGATCAGATAGCTTGTTTTCCTCGAATCGCGCCTCCACGTACCTGGTCAGAGGGTCATAGAGAGCCAACAGAGGCCTTCCCGGGACTGCAAAGTCCCCTTCTCTTATGAAGACCCTGGCCACCACACCGGTGATCGGGGCCTTAACCTCTGTGCGACCCCTGGTCCAGCGGATTTGTGCCAGTGCTGCTTTTGCCTGGTCCAGGCCCGCTTGTGTCTCCTGCAGAGCCGCCTCGGCCTCATGTACGCTTAGCCTGGCAGCCCTGGCTTCCAGCAGCCTCGCCTCTGCCAGGGCCACTTGATCTCTGGCCGCCGCCATCTCTGCCCTAGCCGCCTCTGCCCCAGAATGGACTTGGTCCCACTGGGAACGGGAAACCACGTCTCTCTGGACCAGGACCTGTATCCTTCGTTCCTGGGCCTCCAGGTAATCCAGATTGGCTTGCGCTCTCACAAGCTGTTTTCTGGCAGCAGCCAAGGCTGCATCAGCAGCCTCCACCGTTGCCTTGACAGAAGCTCTTGTGCGATCCAAGACAGCCTGTCGCCTCAGAAGCTGCCTTTCCAGCTCTGCCACCTTGGCCTGGGCCTGCTCTTCTCTGTGGAGCCAGTCGTCGTCCTGAATCCTGAGGAGTAGTTCACCCGATGTTACCCTTTGGCCCTCTCTGACCAGCACCTCCATGATCCTTCCTCCAACCTCGGGTGCCACAGAGGCCATATCAGCCTTCACGTAGGCCGCATCCGTGGTGACATGGGTCAGCCTGTGCCAAAGCCATCTGCCTGATATGACAGCCCCTACCACCAGTGCTGCTGCAAGACAGAGAATCACAAGATTTCTTTTTGTTTGCCTGGAAGTCATCCTCTGGACTTGTCCCTCCATCTTGGCACCTCGAACTTCACCGGTTCCTCAGGCCTTTATGCCTTCAAGCAGACAATCTATGAGGCTTTCCACCTCCTCGGACTTCAGGGGTTGGCCCTCAACCGCGTAGGTGCGGCTCAGGTTTTGGAGAGCTCCTTGTAAAGCCACTGCCAGCAAATTCGCATTGACGGGCCTGAGTTGCTTTTTTTCGATTCCTTCTTGGATTACTGAGGCTATCAGATTCCTCTCTCGCCTCAGAAAGTCTATTCTTCGGCTCACCAAAAATCCCTCCAGCTCGTCTGCGATCTCTTCCCTGATCCTGTAAAGTCGACCCAGCTCCCTCACCAGCACTATCTTGGCCAAGGCCAGGGCGCATAGCTTGTCCCGTGTGGTGGCTGCGGAATTCAAAGCCTCCTCCATGGCCTCCAGCACACGGTTCTCTTCTCTGCCAAAGACCTCTTTTACTATCTCGGCCTTGCCTCCCGGGAAGTGGTGGTAAAGTGCGCTCTTTACTACTCCCAGCCGCAATCCCAGTTCGCTGACTGAAAAACGCCTCAATCCCTCCTTGGTTATAAGTTCCAGGGCTCTGTCCAGAACCTGATCCCTAGTAAGCATCGAAGAAGCTCCTGAACAAAAGAACATTTTGGTCAAAAAGTAAGACAAGTTCTGTTCAGAGTCAAGTGTGTCTCAGGTGAGCTGGATGCAGCGGGGGGGGGTTGGGGGACATGCCCCCAACCTCAGGGATCCTGGTGAACCATCCGGTCTAGAAAAGGAAGATCACGTCTCCGGCCAAGGTGAGCTGATCTTTTTTGGAGCCCCCGTCAAAGGGCTTGTTGGAAACCGCGTGATCCCATCTGATCTCCGGGCGAAATCGTAGATTCTTGAAGTCCTTGAAGGGATGGATTTCTAGGCCGAGGGTCAGTTCTGTTAGATCTTTCGCTCCTGACAGCCGGGTCTGAGTGTCATCTCTGAAGTATTCGACTCGAGCCGTGGCTGCCCAGGCTGGAGACCACCTGTAGGTTGCATAGGCCGCCAGTCCCCACCACAAAGTGCCTTCTGTGTCTGGGAGCTGTTCGTGGCCCACATCCGCGTTAAGTGCAAAGCTCCAGTGCTTGGAGAGCTGCCATGAGGCCACCAGATCCACCACCGTACGATAACGATTTTCCCTTTGGGTCTCGGGGCCTGTGATGATATTCAGCAGCACGTTCATCTCTTCTGAAGGCTTTAATCCTACTCCCAACATATGGGAGAAACTGCTGTTGGGATCGGTGGTTATTACATCCCATCCCCGAACCAGGCCATAGTAGACATTCAGGATTTCCATTACTTGATAGTCCAACTGCAGCCCTGTGTGGGTAAAAGGTATGGCAAAGCCGAAAAGATAGCTGTGGGAGTAAAGGGGATTTGCCGGCGCATCTATGACCTCATAGCCCAATGTGGTGACATATTTGCCCATCTTGACTGTGAGGCCTTCTCCTATTGGCAGGCGAAAGATAGTGTAAAACTGAGTCGGATCTACCTGGACCGTGTGCTTCGTAAAGGGACTGTCTGCCTCGGGTAGGTCTGAGGAGTGAATGAATCTGGAGTCAGACCCGTAAATGGCCTGAACTTTGAAGCCCCAGTCAAATCCCTTACTCTCTCCTAAAGGCCTCTCCAAAATTAATGAAAACTGGTTCATCCGGTAATCATTGGACCTATCGTCGAACACCCTAAAGAGATTCAAGCGATCCTCAGGCCTGTGGGGATTGAAGGTGTAACTCTGGGCAATCCAACCTGAAAGTTTTAGTCCCAAAGAAGAGAAAGCATCTCCCAGGCCTACTTTCCCTAGAGCTTCCATTCCCAGACTCAAAGGTTCGGGTTCCCCGGCCTCCTGCTCTGCACGGATACCTGTGGCGTTTCCCAATAAACAAAACGTGATTACCAGAACCCACCCAGTCAATGAGAGTCTTTCTCGCCACCCCTTCATCCACTCCTCCCTTTCTGCTCTTTTCGGCCCCCAAGGTAGAAGTTCCCGGGAGGATGAACCGTTCCGGGAACTTCCCAAAAGGAGGGGCGCCTCTTGTGCCCAGAAAGGCACGTGTTTTCCCAAAAGCAACCCCTATGCCTATTTTGTATAAATCAAATGATTTCAATAAGCTGTGGCCTGAAAAACTCTAGCCGAGGGAAGTTCTGGAAAAGGGAAACCTACATATTCGTAAGAAAAACATCTGTACGCTACAAGAATGTCGCAAACAAGGGCTTCCATGGCTTTGTCGAGCCTTTACGGTTTCTCCGGCAGGCTGGCAATGAAAGCCCAAAGCTTTGGGCCAATGGATGTTTCAACTTGTTCTCTCTAAACCCCGTTAAGTTATAAACTGTGAGGAAAAACTTTTTCTACCGGAGCCTTGATCTAAGCCTTTGCTCAGCCTGACTTATGGGAGAGGCCAAAGCCTCATCCAACAATCTCTTAAAGAGGGGCAAGCCCTTTTCCTGTTCCGATCTCCACTCAGAGGCGAATCCTCCTGAAAGGATGTTTTCGAACTGCTTCTGGATGAAGTTCCGGATATAGTTCTTGTCCACTTCCTTGAACCTGGAGAGTTGTCCATATTGGCTGGTGTGGGAATGCAAGGGCATTTGTCTGAACAAGCCCATATCGGCCATCTTTTCCAGCATCACCGCAGGTTCCTTGGAAACATATAGTTCCATCAAGACTGCTTCCTCGGGGATGCCCTGTTCCACCTGGAAGTGGAAAACCTCTGTAAGGACCGAAAAAATAAGGGGCCAGGTAGCCTGCTCTGCCATGAGGTCCATGAGGGTCTCCTGCCTGAAGCTTACCTCTATGGCACCACGCCTGGTGGAGCCGATGGCTTTGGCTATGGCCAGGGCGATTTGCTTCGCATTTCCCGTGGCATCCTGTTCCACGGCTACAAAAGAGGGGAATCCCTCTCCTTTTAGATAGCATTGCCTGACCCCTTCTCCTATCATGCGGGGAGCCACCATTATCACATCCAAGGTGGGCTCGGGAACTATGAAGCCGAAGGTTATGTTGTAACCTGAGGCAAAGTTCAAGGCAGCACCCTTCTTGAGTCTCGGACCGATGCTTTTCTGGTAAACTTCCGGGGCCACCTCATCAGGGATAAGAAGAAAGATTATGTCGGCTCTTTCAGATGCCTCTTCCACAGATGCAGTTTCAAAGCCTTCCTGGGCTGCCAGATCCAGATACTGGTCCTTTATGCCTCCCACGATTATGTTGCCAACCCCCGAGTCCCTCATGTTCAAGGCCTGGGCTCTACCCTGATTTCCGTAACCTATGATGCCCATGGTCTTGTCCTTGAGGATCTCTAGCCTTGCATCCGCATCATAGTAGATGGCCGTCATGTGGCAGATCTCCTTTCATTATAAAGAGCCTTGAATCTTTTAGAGACTCGTGGCCGACGTTCTTCTCAAACCCGAGGACTCCCCTTGTGCATTTGGTAGATCATATCACTTTCGGGCCAAAGCAGAAGAGCAAATGTTCGCAGGGAGGCTTACAGGCTCGGTTGCCTCTAGGCTAGGACCTCATTCAAACTCCAGTATACCCATTGCTTGATAAAAAAACTCAAGCCTAGGGAGCTTTTCCTGAGATTTCCGTGGGGTCGAGGTTCTTTCCCTCCACCTTGAGGGTTATGTGGCGAAGCCCGCCCCATTTCGCCCCCAGAGAAGCAGATTCCGCAACCAGCAAGTAATGACCGGCTCTTGGAAATCTCACCTTGACCTGGTAAAGGCCTGGCTCCACCTCAGATGCACCTGCCCGCCACTGCCAGTTGCCCTGAGTTGCAAAAATAATGACCCTGAGGTCTTTGAGATCACCTATGGCCAGGCCCCGGGTCTCATCTCTTATTTCAAAGGCTACGGGCACCGGACCGGGGGAATCCAGAAAGAGTTTCTCCTGTCTTGCCACAAGAGCTATTCTTTGAGCCTGCGGCTTCTCCATGTCCCCGGTCCCCTCCACCACCAGATCGAAGCAGGCAGATGCCTTTGGGAATGGCAGGTGGAAAAGCACCTGATATGGACCTCCCTGGCTCAGGCTGACCCGGGCTCTGTACTGCCCGGGCTCGGGGCCTTCCTGCATTCGACGGTGATAAATGAGAATACCAAGGGGTGGAGATGTCTGGAGCTTGAGTCCGCTCATGGGAGCCATCATGCCCTCCATATAATGGTAAATCATGCGGTCCCCCCCATGGGCGATCAGGGCCCCCCCGTGGCCGTGCATGATGGCCATCTTGTTTAGATTGGAGGCTTTGGGGATCATCTCATCGGAGTTGCTCCCCACTGGGATCTCCAGGACAGGCAGTTCAGGGCCATTTCCCAGATCAGCCTGCCTGAAAATGGTAATTTGGGCGCTTTTTGGATGGTGCACATATCCGTAATGCTGAGTGAATTCCAACTGCTCAGGGCCTTGCCCGATCCTTCCTCTTTGCACAACTGCCCCCCGCTCCAAGTCCACCACAGCCAGAGCCCTTTTTTCTGGAAAAAGGGCCAAAAGGAAACGACCATCGGGGCTTATCTTGACAGAGGCTACCCCCGGGGCCAGGGCAATGGTGCCCAATACCATCAATGTGGAGGAATCTAGCACAAGAACCCCTCCCCCCTTGGAGTCCACTGCATAGGTCCTTCCGGTGTGAGCCGAGGAGGCCAGTTTAAGGCCTTCTCTTGGGACATCTATATTTCCAAGGAGCCCCCCTCTCCTGGCATCCATGACCTTCAGATGGGTCTCTGTGCTTGAGGCCAGAAATACTCTTGTACCGGATGGATCAAATTGCGCTTCCACAGGCCCCTGTCCCCATCTGAAGCTTCTTATGATTCTAAGCCCCTGGGACTCCACCAAAGTCACCTCGCCACTGCTAGATGTTATCCACAATAGCTCCAGCTCCTTGTCTGCAAAAAACTTATGGGGAAGGCCTTTTAACTCCAAGCGGCCTCTAATGCGATTGCCTTGGAGATCAAAGACAGCAAGCTCCCCCTTTTCCCCTCCTGCCCCCACCGCTGCAGGAATGGCCTCACTGGAGCCTGGGCCAAAGGGCGTCCTTGTTTTCTCCAGCAGCATAAATAGCAGCCCTCTTCTTTCATCCACCAAAGCTTCCACAGGCCTTCCACCCAGAGGAATTATGCTCTCTATGTTTGCTGTGGCCAGACTGACCCTGGGGTTAATCACCGAAAGGCTCTGGTCCTGATTGAGGGTCAAGATTTGCATCTTGTTGAGGGCAATGGCCTCTTCCGACTCCATGCCGCCCCTGGCCATGCGAGATACAGCCTCCTGGCAGCTCTGAGCATCCCAGGCTCCTGAAGAATCTGTTGCTCTGGCGATCCAGGCAAAGGGCTCCAGACCGATGGCTGGCCCCTTCCCATCCTCCCAGTCCAATCTAAAACCCAGTTCCAGCTCGCCGGGGGAGACTCCTTTAAGAAAGCGGGAACCGGTTGCGGACATACGGAAATGCACCTGAAGACCTCCCGAGGACACAGGCTGCCCCAATTGTATCCAGTCCCCCAGAGAAGAGCTGCCGTAGCTGCCCGAGTGGGCGTGCTGAGCCGGGGCCGAAGTGGCATCACTGAAAAGAAGAAGCCCAATCAATGTGAGCAGCCGAAAGATCATGTCTGCCTCCCTTTTTGTTTGCAGGTCCGGGTCTTTGATTGACCCGGACCATGCTGAGGCCATCTCTATCTCACCTCAAAGCGGCCCCACATTCCCCTGGAGAAATGGAAGTTGGGCCCAGCTCTAAATATCCAGGTTCCTGCCTTGGCACCCCCAAAGGGTTCTGCTGTCACTGCCTTGCCCGGGGCCAGCAGGCTGGAGCCGCTGGAGAGAAAACCAGGCCTTCCGGCGTCAGGATAGTCGTGCCCGTAGAGAAAGAAGCTTGTTTGACGGGCCGGTCCCGCAGGGAAAAGAACCCTGAAACGCACCCTTTCCCCTGGCTTGGCAGTAAGCACCGGGGTGGATATGGGCCCCAGGAAGAAATCCTGGGGGTAGACCGTGTCGTTGGTATCCTGATCTGCCTCCAGCCCCAGCCTTAGGGTGAAGGGTTCAGTCTTGTAATTGATACCCATTTCTCCTGAATCCTCGGCATCGTCGGCCATGAAATGCTCGGGCATGGCCAAACCTTCCTTCAGGAGATTCAGACCCGCCTGGTAAACCAGAACATGCTCCAGGAAATTTCCCCCGAAGCGCACTGGGGCCTGTATCCTGGCGCTCAGGTAGTTGCGGTTTCTGGACAGGGCAGCCCCTGTAACCGGATCCCTGTACCTGGAGTTTCTAGGCTCTATGATGAGAGCGCCCACAAGACCTTGACCGGGATGCTTGATCACGTCAGCTCCCGAGATCAAAGGAATTGGCCCATACTCACGCGGCCTGGCTCTTTTTCGGTCCTGACCGCCGGCTCTTTTTCCCAGCTCCATCACTCCTGCATACCACCGGTAGGTGATGCTCTGGCCCGGTCCCACAGTCTGATCCGCCGGGAATCCAGGCTGGGATGTGTTCCAACCCACGTTCACGCCGTCTCCCCTCCTGGGATCATAGTCCACCAGCTGGGGATGCAGGGAAACCCTGTTGGAAGGCCTGAACATGTCCGCTTCCATGGCTGTAATGGGCACCAACCTGGCATCTCCCTCATGATCAGGTATTTCCCCGGGGAGTCTGTTGGTCAGAGTCACCTCAATGCACTCTCCCGCATTGGCCCTTATGACCAAGGGCTCGGGCTCTTTCAGTCCCAGCATGTAGGCCTCTCTGTCTGCCGCGTGGATGAAGAGCATGCCGCTTGGGTCCTCCACAGAGTGCTCTGAGTTATATCTTATTGCCCCAGCAGGGAGCAGATCCCTGGCTGCCCATGCCTCCACCTGGTATCGTCTCACCCTGCTTGCCAAGGCCGGAGGACATCCCCTGAGAAACCGCCTCTCATCCCTTTTCAACACCGTGAGTCTCCCGTCAGGGTTTTCGGGAAGAGCTTGAAGGGTGTCGCCAATGCGCTGGCCCGTGGCAGGATCTCTGGCATCCGGACTGCTGAAGCTACGGATGAATCCCCAGGCCCCGTTCCAGAAATCATCTGTGGCATTGAAGTGATAAAGGTAATCCGCGGTCTCCGATGTGCGGGCGCTTTCGTCCATGAGCCCCATGGCCAGCTCAAAGTGCTCTGAGAGACCGAGCTCCTGGGCTCCCACCACAAGGGAGTTGGACTCATTTTGTTCCCTAGACCAGCGCATGGCGTTTATGCTGACCACATGTTGCTCTTCCTGGGC
This sequence comes from bacterium, assembly GCA_037481695.1. Taxonomy (NCBI): domain Bacteria; species bacterium. Next base: position 43,418 of record JBBFLE010000006.1, read on the forward strand.
TCCCTGGATCAGGCGCAAGACCACCCTGTCTCCTTCATAAGCCTTGAAGATCTCGGTGAAGGGATCCCCATGGACGGAGGAGTCGAAAACGTAAGCCATGTCGCCGGCTTTTCCGGGCTTGGTACCCAGGAAACTTCCGTCTTGCGGGTCAAAGAGCCCCACCCTGAGAGGTATGGGCTCATGGCGATAGTTCACCAGAAAGGTGCCTGGATCCTCTGCGGAGATGGCCTCAGGCAACAGGGGCGGATTAACGGGATTTCCAAACTCAGGCCTTATGGTGCCGGGCCTGGGTGTGGTGGTGGGATCGTAAACTATGGCGAAATCCGCCACAGCCAGTGCGAATTCCCTGTAATCAGGATGCGTATCCTTTTGCGAGGCATTGACTATGCGCATCTGTGTGCCCACTCCCCTTGCTGGATCCATGGGCTGAGAGAGATCCTCCAGGCTGTTTGCGGCCAACCACTGGGAGCCCTCGGGCTCTATCAAAAGAGCGCTGTAGAAGCCGTGTTGCTGAATTGAAGAGGGGGAAAAGTGATCATGGGTGAAGGCCGTTCTTATTGTGCGGTCTTTACCCAGCTGGTTCAAGAGCGGGTCTGCCCACCATCTCTGGACCGTTGTCTGGTATTGGCCTGTGGCGAAAAGTTGCACCGGGTTCCCTTGGGGATCCAAAGCCCAACCGCCTGGCTCCCTGGAGGCCCTGATGCGCTCCTCCACCTCCTGTCTGGCCAGGGTTCCGTCCTCGTAGTTCCAGCCGTTTGCCGAGCCGTCCGAGGAGGTCAGGTCGAACTTGACCAGATGGATGTGCTGGCCGATGGTATCAGTGGGGGACCTGACCTGGTAGTCGTCTCTTTCCAGCTCCCTGGGAGTGCGGTTTGTGTGGAAGAAGTTTATGCATTCTCCTGAGTTGGCCCTGAAGAAAAAGGGAGAGGCTGTGGTGCTTTTGCCCTCGAAAAGTTCCACATCCGAGTCCAGCACGTTTATCCTGGCCTGGGGATCGTGCCAACCATGGGAGTTGACCAGGAGATCCAGTTGTATGGCTGAGACATGGTAGTTTCGGGTACCAGTGGTCTTCCCAGGGGGGCACGGATCAGCGAACGGGGCCCCAGGTACAGGGGGGAGCCCATTGACTGCCAATGTGGCAGGATTCCCCTCCGGGGTCATGCTGGGATGGCCCCCTGCGGCTGCATGGAAATCCATGGCTGCCCTCTCCAGGGTAGTGCCTTCCTTTTCCAGGAGTTGAATCTGCAGGGCCGTGTGAACCACAGAGAAATCAGCCTCCCTTCCCAAGAGCTCCTTGGTGATCCTGGCCCCGCCTGTCATGATGTGCCTGGGTAGACCTGCGTCCACTACAGGCTCCAAAGGGGGCTGTGGAGGCCTGTGCCCTGCCCTGCCTGCAATATAAAAGGGGTATCCTGGGAAAGCATTTGGGCCGTAAGTGGGCATGGGTACCATGGCTCTTTGAGGCATGGGGACAACGGCCGGAATGGGCGTTCCGCCGGAGGTAAGCCCGCTTAGAGGGTCTGTGCCCGGGCCGTGCTCACCGTCCGGGAGCCTCCTAGAGCCGTCCTCGAAAGTGTCGTGGATGCGCCAGAGGGCCCACATGCCCTGGGCAAAATGTGGGTAAAGGTGGCAGTGAAAGATGGCATCGCCAGGGGTCTTGTTCCTGTTCCCAGAGCCACCGTAGAGTATCTCTGTGGTATAGTTCTGCATGGGTCCCAAGGTCTGGGAGTCCAGGTAAGTGGAGTTTTCCCGGTTTTCAGTGGCCCCAAGCCATTGGTGGCCGTGGAGATGGTGGACATGGGTCTCTTTGACCCCACCGTGGAGCACCCTGAACTTCACGTTGTCGTTTAGGTAGCTGTGGTGAACATTGGCCGGGTCATGCTCGTATTCCACCCGAAGAGCCGGATCCCCATTGACCCATGAACTAAGGAAGAACTCCTCATAAGAACAACCCACGCAATCTTTGGCAGGCCCCAAGCTCTGCCTGTTGGCCAGCAGGATGGGTCCCATGCCGCTGGAGCCATAGTTTATGGCAAAGCCGTCCCTGACGCCTTTTAGCTGCTCCTGCTCCAAAAGGGCAAATGCCTGCACGGCCTTTATTTCATCGTGATATATGGCCGTGAATTCCCTGAAGCTTCCCTCCGCAGTGGCCTCAATGCCGTCGTCATTTTGTTGGAATCCCACGATAAGTGCATTCAAGTCCGAATGCACTATCTCGGTTCCCTTCAGCATGTTGAGAATGGGAGTGCCCGAGGGGTCAATTGCCTCATAGTCCAGGCGAGGATGGCCGGTGGGCAAATACCCTACGGTGGCCTGGGCCATCTCCGAAGCTTGCACCTGGCTCCTGTACCATTTGCTGCCCCGGGGCTCGCAATGAAGGGCTCCGAAAAGCCCTTGCACTGCGCTTCCACCGTCGCCTTCACCGCCTGCGGGTGCGGCGTTGCTGAAAATGAGGTGAGTTCCCTCTCTTTCGCAGCTCCAGGTGTAAGTAGTGCTGTCACCAGGACCCACTCCAGAGATGCCCGTGTCTCCTGAAGTTGTAACACCCACCGCAACCATGGAGGCAAAACGTGTGGCCGGAGAGTCCTCGCTGGGACGCACCGGATCCAGGAGATTGGTGAACCTTACCACCAAGGTGTCCCCAACATTGGCCCGAAGCACCAAAGGACGAGGCCTTCTGTCGGGCCTGAGCATGACCTGCCCCGGTGTTCCGGCCTGACCTATGGGTTCGCCACTTAGGGAGTCCACCACATCCCGCCTGAGGGCATAGATCATTCCCGCGGGGTTGTAAGATCCAAATCTGTTGTAGAAGTAGACCTGATCCAGGGCCACAACATCCGCAGTAAGGGTCCTGGCTTGGGCACTTGCAGCTCCCCAGCAGCCGAGCACCAAAAGCCCCAAGATGAAAACGCCTCTCCCAAAAAGAAGTTTCTGACTCCTCCTGAATGGCTTAAGAGATTTCCTCATTTTCTATTCCTCCTTGTCCAAGCCCATGTTCGCATCCACTGACTGCTTGGGTACATCCTTCATGCCTTCAACTTGGTTTTTCAGCAGCTCTTTTCAATGGGAAAAATCTTGTTTTCTGTAGTAGGTACTTGTACCCCTTGGTCTTTTGGGAGTCCCTGGTGGTATTTTTGGAACTCCCCTCATGAGATGGGCAGAAGCAAGAAGAGGCTTGCCCCCAAGGCCAAAGTGCAGACAAGACACTGGCAAAGAAAAATTCCTACCATGAAAAGTTACAGCAAAAAAAGCCCGCATCGCGCACCCAGCCTGAACGATGCGGGCCTGTCTATAGCCCTGCCTTCCGATTTCTCACGGGAAAGGCAAGATCACTGAATTGCTCGTGCCAAAGCTGGAGACGGCCGTTATTTGCCCGCCTCTTGCTGCAGGCCTCAAGGACCTTGGAATTCCTCTTTGATCGAAACGGAAATTGCCAAGGGCATCCACTTGGGTGGTACCAATGACGGGTCCGCTTGCATCACCCAGATGAATGGTGATGGTGTTGCCTGGACCTGGGGAAGTGCTGGTTCCAGTTACGATCAGTCTACCACCTATTCTTCTTCTTGCTGTCAAGACAGTGAGGGTCTCCTCCACGATTTCCACTGCGGCAGTATCGGATCCTCCTGCAGAAGAGGTGACTGTTACAAAGGGCGGAGGAGCTGCAAGAGGCCCTGCAGTCAGTTTTCCTTCAACCAAGGTGCCCAAGGCTCCAGCCGAAAGAGTGGGCGGAGGTGTTGCCTTGTCGCTGGAGGATGCCTCCACCATCAAGGTGGAGCTGCTCAGGTTAAATACCGCCTTGCTGACCTTGACCAGGTCCACCAACTCCTTGAGGAGTGCAGAGGGATCGTTTACTCCGTCATTTGCCGATACGGTCACCACGCTACCTGGGAGGCTGCTGGAGTCAGTCACCTGGATGTGGGCGAAGAACCGCCCTGTGCCGTCATCCACCATGGCTGTCTCGGGAATCAAGGGCAGCGAACTCACCTTCACCGAAGCCCCGGGCACAGAGGTGGCGAACACATCCACGCTGCCCGGGTTTGTGCGGGAATAGTTGGCCCTTTGAATACTGAGGGGTGTGGCAACGACTCCGTCGAAGAGTTGACCCTGAACCACAAACAGGTCTGTGGACTGGTCTATTCCCCCTGGTCCTCTTATGCGAAAAACAGAGCCATTGGGACCTGGCTCTATGGTGGAAGGAGTTGCTCCATCACCAAGGAAGCCTGCTGGCGGGGCAGGGTTCAGGGCTGCCAGAAGAGGCCCCACACTGCTTGTAAGGGCCAGAGAAAAGTCGCATGGAGCCGAGAAACAGCCTATGTCCTCTGTGAAATTGATGGCTCTAATCCCTGGAGAGACATCGTTGAAAATCAGTTGTCCAAAAGGATGGTCTATGGTCCAGGTGCCTACGGGTGTGCCTGCAGGCACATCCACCCTCACCCTCACCCTTCCGAATACTATTTGTTCACCGGCTGCGGGGTCCTCGTTCAAGAAGGCTGCTTCCAGCGCCAGTACAAGCAAGGCTGAGCTGGCAGCATCCCCTCCCACCCCGTCTATGGTGGCCTCAGCAGACCAGTAAAAGGCCTCCCCACCGAAGCCTATTTGCTGTGAAAAGAGGTTTCCCGGTACCACAGGGTCGAAGAGGCAGTTTGCCGGGTCCAAGCAAAGCTGCACGGCTCGCCCATTGGTGTCCTGGTACCAAACCGCATATCCGTTCACCGGGTCTACACCCGGTGATACGGCTGCCAGGGCACCATAAGCGCTTCGGCCAGCACCGAAAAGAAGTAACGCGGTGAGGGTCAAAAGCTTAATAAGATTGGTTTTCATATCACCTACCTCCTTTGCTGAATTGCAAAATCTTCCTTATCATTCGCAGGCTATCTTGCTTTAAGGATTGCAACCTACCCAAAAGCTCTGCAATGAGGGTTAATACTCTTTCTTGGCTGGGTACAAGTACCCAACCAAGCCCCACTCGTGGCAAAGGGAGGAGGTGAAACACCCAGGAGTATGGATCCAGGGCCTATGGGTGCGGGTCTCGAAGAATCTTCTCAGGGTCAGGGGAACTTGAAAACATCTTTATGGGAAAGCCCGGGGGCTTGGGACGTGAATCAGTCCATTTCAAGGGCATACCTGACCAGCTCCGCAGTTGTCTTAATTCGGAGCTTTTTCATGATGCTGGAGCGATGGTGCTCCACCGTGCGGGTGCTTATGAAAAGAAGCTTACCTATCTCCCTGCTGGATTTGCCCTCTCCTATCAATCTGAGGACCTCCCTTTCTCTGTGGGAGAGGGGATCCACCGGGCTCTTGAGCTTGCCGCGGGCCATGAGCACGAAGTCCTCCATGAGATCCCTGCTGAGGGTGGGGGAGATGTAAGTGGCGCCCCGGATAATGGCGTCTATGGCCACAAAGAGCTCCGAGGGAGTGTCTTCTTTTAAAAGATACCCGTCGGCTCCGGCCGATAAACACATGTGGCAGTATTCCTTCTTGTTGTGCATGGTAAGCACAAGTACCTTGACCTCGGGATGCAAGGACTTTATCTCCCTTGTGGCCTCTATACCCCTGAGGCGAGGCATGGAGATGTCAAGCACAACCAGATCGGGCTTGGTATTTCTGAGGGCCTCCAGCAGTTCCAACCCATCCCCCACCTCTGCCACCACATCCAGGTCTGGCCTCTCCAGGATCATCTTGCGCACGCCAGCCCGGAACATGGCATGGTCATCGGCCAGAAGGATCCTGTACCGAGTGCTCATAGAGCTACCCCCCTCAAGACCGGAACAGCAAGAATCACCTGGGTGCCTTTTCCTGGCTCGCTTTTAATCGAAAGGGAGCCTCCCAACATCCAAGCCCTTTCGTCCATGAATAGCAGACCCATTCCCTCTCCCCGATGGGTCTTGCGGCTTGCCCCATCTGTCTTAAAGCCTCGGCCGTTGTCGGCTATGGTGACCAGGATCTCATCCCGAGCCTTGCTGAGGCTGACCAAGACGCGGCTTGCCTGGGCGTGCTTGCCTGTGTTATTTAGGGCCTCCTGCACCACCCTGTACACCATTAATTGGGCATCCTGGGAAAGAAGCTTATCCACTTCCTCAGCCTCCAGGCAGGCCTCTATGGAGTGATGTTTGGCAAAATCATCCACCAACCATCGCAAGGCCAGCGTGAGGCCCAGATCCTCCAAGGGAGTAGGACCCAGATCTTGGTAGAGCCTACGCACATTCTCTATGACCTCGTCGATGTAATCCGAAAGCTCCTTGCACTGGGAAATTGCCTTGGGGTCCTTTCCTGTAACAGCATTCTGTAAAGACCTTACTTGAAGCTTTAGGGTTGCCAGATCTTGGCCCAGTTGGTCATGAATCTCTCTGGCAAGGCGTTTCCTCTCTTGCTCCTGGGCTGAGAGCATCTTTGAGGAGAGAACCCGGAGTTTGTTTTCCGACTCCCTCAGAGCCTCTTCCATGACCTTGCGATCCGTTATGTCTGTGACCACTGCAAAACAACCCATGAGGCGGCTTTCCTGGTCGAAAAAGAGCCTGGGGGAGAAGATGGTGTGGATCTCTTTACCCTCCTTGGTAACCCAGCTCACCTCTTGGTGCCCCAAGGCACATTGCCTGAGATCTTTCAATCTGGTCTCAAAGAAATCCCCTTGCTGGGGCACAAAGAAATCATTCATTGAGCGGCCTATCATCTCATCAGCTGAATAGCCTAACATTTCGCAAAGCCTTTGATTCACGTATGTTATGTGTCCCTGGGAATCCACCACTTCCAAGCCCTCACTCATGGTGTCTATGAGAAGACGATAGCGCTCTTCGCTCTTGCGAAGCTCACTCTCTGTCCATTTCCTGGTCTCCACCTCTTGGACAAGCCTTTGGTTGGTCTCCTGAAGTTCCTTTGTCCTTTGCTGAATTTTGCTTTCAAGGGTCTTGTTGGCCTCCTCCAGAGCCTCCTCAGCCTGCCTTCGGCGGTGAATCTCCCGGACAAGGGGACGATACATGAAGTAGTGGATCATGACGAACAGGAACAGGGTCAAGGTGAAACTGTCAAGAAGGGCGTTTTCCAAAGCAGAGAAAGGGGACAGCTCATAGATGAACCCCATTATTGTAAGCTCCGCAAAGAAAACAGATGCTGTTAGCAGAATCAGGAGCTGCCATGGGCTAACTGGCACATCCAGCCCCTCGGCGGAGGCTCTGTTTTGCGGTTCTTCCTGAGCGGAAGAGCCTGAGGTTTGAGGTGCAACTTCATTTTGCATGGGAAGGCTCCTTCCCTGGAGGCTGTTCTAGAGATCCTTACGTCCAAGCTCATCTTCCCATGACAGAACTCAAGGCTCAAGTCCGGATGCCGGGCCTGGAGGATCTGTTTCCATTGAAATGCCCACAGAAGCGCTCCAAGCTGGAGCCTGGGGCAGATATCCTGATAATGAACTTCCTTGTGCTCAAACGAAGCCTGATTTTTATGTGGTTCTTCACCTGCCTGAAGGACAGGCTATTTGCCCACAGTGGTCTTGCTCCATGAGCTATAGCTACCCAGCCACTCTGCCAGCACCCAGCCCATCATGGCCAGGCACTCCATATCCAGGTAGTTCTGGGCTCTGCTCTGAAAAAGAAGAGAGCATTGGGCTGGAAAATCCTCGTCCTGGTCATTCATGAGCAGAAGCATGGGCAGCTTGGGGAGGGCCTGGAATCTGATGGCCAGATCTACCCTGACTTCCGTCTCCACAGGCTTGCCAGCCAATTGCTCTGCTGCTTGTACAAGCTTTGGAAGCCCTCCAGCGAAAGCCTGAGCTATAGGCTTTTCGGCATGTGCCATGAAGCCTCCCACAAAGGGAGCCGCGTCTTTGAATTCCCTGTATGTCACCCACTCAGATCCCATGGGTTCTATCTCGGGGCACAAGATGAGATACTTGGAAAGAATAACGCACACGGAATGAATGGGTCTCTTGCCCTGGGGATTCAAGATACCTTTGCTTGAGACCCTGTGGAGATGGCCGAATAAGGGCACAATAGCCTCCTGGCCCTCCCTGGCAAGCCCAAGTCTCTTGCATACTCGCTCTAGGTCCACTTGGCCCAGCTGCTCCAGATAGTCCCGGTAGATCTCCTCAAAGGCTTCGATCTTGTCCATGCTTGCTTACCCCTTAGTGCCTTGATATCTTCTGCCCCGAAAGGACGATATTTCAATTCTCACTAAATGGATCTCCTCTGGAACCAATACCAGGCAGAGGGGAAACCACGTTCCTGGCCCATCACCTGTCGCATTTTTGAGAAGTGAGGATCAAAAAGGCAGTCCACTTCTTCCTGGGACATACCCCAAGTGCTGCCCCGCCACTTCCTGGGAAGCCAAGCATAGAGCATGTACCATCCGCCTGTTCTCACAAGCCTGGCCAGCTCTCGGGCGTACCTGGCCCTTGCCTTTTTGCCCAGCCCCAAGAGGCAGCCTATGTCCAGGGCGTAATCGTAAGAATCCCTCAACATGGACAGGTCGGTCACATCCGCCCGGAGGAACTGAATCTCCAGGCCAGCAGCCCTCGCCTTGTCCCTGGCCCGTGCAATGGCCTTGGCGGAGATATCCACTGCCGTGACCTTCCAGCCATTTTTTGCCAGAGTGATGGCATTGGTTCCGGTGCCGCATCCAAGATCCAGTGCCTTTCCAGGTGGATGCTGGGCAACGAATTCCATTACCTCCGGGGGAGTGATGTTGGTATCCCAAGGGGTCTGACCGCGAAGGTAGCGCCACTCAAACCCCCAGCGGCTTCTTCTAAGAAGATCCAGGAGTCCATGAAACATTCTGAAGCCTCCTACCCGAGAAACAGCCCCTTTGCCCTCACAGATCCATGCCAGGACCCCTTGGTTCCCAGAGCCTCAATCCTTGAGGCAAATCTCTTGTGATCCTCCGGGGGGTGACCAAAGTGGCGGCTTCCTATATTTAACAGCCCATGAGAAACCCCGGTATGAGTCTAGCAGCTTTGGCCCTGATGTGGGATCCCGGCAGATAACTACAAGAATTACATTGACAAAAGACTCAGGCAGGAGGGTGCCATCACCCTTGGCATAGACCCCTTGCCATGGCATTTTAGAATTGATAACCTTGCCCGAGGCAACTTAAGCAGGAAATCATCTGCATTTGTTTACATCCTGTTGACGGGTGGATTTTCTCCCTTGAATGAAAGAAGGCTCGCCCTTTCCATCACGCCTAGAGGTAATCTAAAACCCATTTTCTGGGATGAGGCAGCGGAAGTTGAACCCCCTTTGATCCAAAGGCTTCAGAGCGCCTTTGCCAAAGGAGTTGGATTCGGACTTCTGAGCCTTGCGGCAGAGATGTCCACTGCTCTTCCCCCGGCCCTGGCCTATTGGAGAGATTTTGCCGGTCTTTATGTCACGGCGGTTTGCACCAGGAGCGATCCCAACAGATGGGAAGGGGAGCCCTCAGAGGGGGAGAAGCGGAAGCTGGAAGCCCTGGTGGCATCCGCCCCTCTGATCCCAGGAGAGGAATACCTGAATATCCAGGTTCTTGAGGGACTCTGGGCAAGGCTTCACGCAACCTTCAAAGAAGAGCTGCAGAAGGCCGGGGGAGATGTTCAGGCATTCCTCAGGAGCCTGAGCCCGGTTTGGAACGTGGTAGGCAGGGTTCACTTCAATCTGGCCGAAAATCGGAAGGATGAGGAGGCTCCCTTTGCTTTTCTGGCCACATATACCGCGGGTGTTTCCCAGGCCGGCAGAGCGCAGCATCGGCCCCTTGCCCAGGCTTTAAAGGATTATGCCGGGGAAGCCAACAGGGAAGGACTCCTCTCACTTCTCTTGCCTGTACAAAGGGCGGCTGAGAGCTGTGGCTGGCTCAAGAGCATGGTGGAAAAAGGGGAGATCTTCCATCCCCTAAGGTGGACTCCTCAGGAGGCCTATTGTCTCCTCAGGGATGTGCCCGAACTGGAGAGGGCGGGTGTGATCGTCAGAATGCCAGCGGCTTGGCGGGCGGGCAGGCCCCCAAGGCCGCTGGTCAGAGCCCAGGTGGGAAGTCGCCCTCCGTCCGGGATAGGCTTGGAAGCACTTTTGGATTTCAGGATGGAGGTAAGCCTGGAAGGAGAGCCACTGAGCAAAGAGGAGCTCAGAGCCCTGCTCGATACCACAGAAGGGCTCGTACTCATCCGGGGCCAGTGGGTTGAGGTCAATGGACAAAAGCTGGCACAAGCAATGGAACGATTGCGTCAAGCCGAGAAGCTTGCCCTGGAGCAAGAGCTTACCTTTGCCCAGGCCATGCGCTTATTGGCGGGAATCCCTTCATGGGAAGAGGATACAGAGCAAGCAGATCGTCAGTGGCTTCACGTCTCAGCAGGAGCTTGGCTGGCGGATGTTCTAAAGAATCTTCGCTCACCTCAAGGACTGGCCCTGGCTGATCCAGGCCCTGCCCTGAAAGGGATTCTTAGGCCTTACCAAAAAGCCGGACTGCAATGGCTCCACCTGCTTTCCCAAATGGGCCTGGGTGCATGCCTGGCGGACGACATGGGGCTTGGGAAGACCATCCAGGTGATCTCTTTAATCTTAGTCTTAAAAGCACATTCCAAGGCTGAAGGCAAGCCGAGCCTGCTTGTGGCCCCTGCCTCCCTCCTGGCCAACTGGGAGGCGGAAATAAAGCGTTTTGCTCCTACCTTGAAATGGCTCATTGCGCATCCTTCAGGCCGGAGCCCTGATGAGCTCAGAGCGTTGACCCAGGAACAACTCAAGGGCTTTGATCTGGTCATAACCAGCTATGGATATCTGGCCCGTCTTGCTTGGCTGAAAAGCACCTCCTGGAATCTGGTGATCCTGGATGAAGCTCAGGCCATTAAGAACCCGGGCACAAAACAAACCCGTGCCGCCAAGAAGCTTAAAGGAAAGGCCCGCATTGCCCTTACAGGAACTCCGGTGGAAAATCGCCTTGGAGACCTGTGGTCAATATTTGACTTCATAAACCCGGGCCTCCTAGGCTCGGAGAAGGAGTTCGGCAGATATGCCAAGAGGCTTGCAGAGAGCCGAGGAAATCCCTACGGCCCTCTTAGGGAGCTGGTGAGGCCGTATATCTTGAGGCGTCTCAAGACCGACAGGTCTGTGATTTCAGATCTGCCCGAAAAAGTGGAAATGAAGGCTTTCTGCCATTTGAGTCGCAGGCAGGCTGCGCTCTATGAGGAAGGCGTTCAGGAGTTGGCGAAACAACTGGAAAACTCAGACGGAATAAGGCGCAAGGGAATAGTGCTTTCATTTCTCACCAGATTCAAGCAGATCTGCAATCACCCGTCTCACTGGTTGGGAGATGGGAAATGGGCTGAAAAGGACAGCGGCAAGCTGGAGAGACTTAGGGAGCTTTGCGAGGTTATAGCTGCTAAACAAGAAAAGGTTCTGGTGTTTACTCAATTCAGGGAAATGACAGGGCCCCTTGCCTCTTTTCTGACCACCGTGTTCGGCCGCCCCGGGTTAGTCTTGCACGGTCAGACCGAGGTGGGTAAGCGCAAAAAACTTGTGGATCGTTTTCAAGAAGATGAAACAGTGGATTTCTTCGTGCTTTCCCTCAAGGCAGGAGGCTCAGGACTTAATCTCACAGGGGCCTCCCATGTGATACACTTCGACAGATGGTGGAATCCTGCCGTGGAGGATCAGGCCACAGACAGGGCTTTTCGCATCGGACAACAAAGAAATGTGGTAGTGCACAAGTTCATATGCAGGGGCACCATAGAAGAGAAGATAGATGAGCTCATCGAGTCCAAAAAGGCGCTTTCCAGAGAGCTTTTAAGCGGCACCGCAGAGCTGAACCTTACGGAGATGGAGGATGAGGAGTTGCTAAGGCTCGTGGCTTTGGACATCAGATCTGCCATGAAAGGATAGAAGATGAGACGAAGCTGGGGTGGGTGGCCGGCCTATGTGCCTGTAGCCAAAAGAAAAAAGAAAGTGGAGCAAAGGCTCAAGAGCCTTCAGAAAAAAGGAGTCAGCACTTCCCGAATTGTTGTACAGGGGCGAACCATCGCCAACACGTTCTGGGGAAGGGCTTGGTGTGAAAACCTGGAACGTTACAGCGATTTCCACAACCGCCTTCCCAGGGGACGCACTTACTTGCGTAACGGCTCTGTGCTGGATCTGAAGATCGCCCCTGGGGAGGTGAGGGCTCTGGTTTGCGGAACTCAGATTTACAAGGTAGCAGTGAAGATCAAAGGCGTTTCAGAAGCCCGCTGGAAAGCCATATGTAATGATTGCGCAGGGGCCATTGATTCCCTGGTGGAGTTATTGCAAGGCCGCTTTTCCAAGGCTGTGATGGAAAGGATATGTCAAGAAAAGGTCGGGCTTTTTCCTTCTCCGTCGGAGATAGAATTTGCATGCTCATGCCCTGACTGGGCCTACATGTGCAAGCATGTGGCTGCAGTTCTTTACGGGGTGGGAGCCAGGCTAGATCAAGAACCTGAGCTTCTTTTCCGCCTGAGGCAGGTGGATGAGATGGAACTGATTGCCAAGGCAGGCAGAGAGCTTCCTTTATCTTCCAAGGACACCGAAGCCCACAGGTTGCTCAAAGAAGAGAATCTCTCGGAGCTTTTCGGATTGGATATTCAACAGGCCCATGAACCTGCCAGGAGCCGAACCGAAGCTAGGCCCCCAGAAGTCAGCCAGTGCAAGACAAAAGAGGTCTCCAAAGCCACCAAGAGCTTAGGTTCAAAAACCAAAGCAAAGGCATCCTCCAGAAAAAAGCCTGTCAAAGAAAACAAGAAAAGATCTTACAGATAGGGGAGCGAAAGAAGGGATCCAGGCACCTGCAGGCTTGCCCACACCAAACTGGTTTTTCTCCAAGAGCGTGAAGGGCAGCTTTGGCGCATCCAGGGCTGGGGCGGACCAGTTCCTGCCAGTCAAGCCTAAGCCGAGCACTCATTTGCATATCCCCAAGTCCCAATTAAGGAGTCGTTGGCCGCTGGTGAAAACCTTTGTGAGCGGTCGGGTTACCTTTGGCATCTCCCAAGGCGCCTTTTGGTTCTTGCTGTTCTTTGATCAGTGATCCCCCAAGGGCACCAGGAGCCCACCTGGTCGGCAAGGAACCGTTGACATGGTTTGCACTGTCTCATAGGATTTGGGAAAAACCGGACAAAACAAGAAACCAGTGGAGGCACTTCTCGGGGAGGTGTGGGCATGAATCAGCCGACCGAACTCGGGTCATCCCATGGCAGTCCCCTGGATTGGGAAGCTTATCTCAAGAGCTACTATGAGTAGCCCCAAAGCACCAGGACATGGTCCGGTCACGAGGTAAAGGCTTTCTATGGGCCACAGGACATGGATCCTGGATCATACCATGAGCGCATAGGGGATCCTGGATCTTACCCCTTCACCAGGGGGATCCATAGAGACATGTTCAGGGGGAGGTACTGGACTCGAGGACAGGGCAGCGGAAGTCTTGGGAGGCTCAAATGGAGGGTATAAGAGGCGTGGCTGCGGTGGTGGGTCTGGGCACCATGGGAAGCGGCATAGCCCAGCTCCTGGCACAAGCGGGCTACGAGGTGAGGGCTGCTGAAGCAGAAAGAGCGGCTCTGGAGCGAGGGCTTGATTTGATATCTCAAAACCTGGAGAGGATAGTCAAGAAAGGCAAGCTGAGACAGGAGCAAGCCCAGAAGGCACTTTCTCGCATTGAAGGATTTAGCAGCTTGGGCGAGGCATGCTCTGGATGTGAGTTTGTAATAGAGGCGGTTCATGAAGACATGGAACTCAAAAAGAGGATCTTCAAGGAGATGGACCAGAGCTCTCCACCCCAGGCCATTCTTGCCAGCAACACCTCTACTTTGTCCATCACTGCCCTGGGGGCAGCCACCACCAGGCCCGAGAAGGTGCTGGGCACGCACTTCCTGTATCCGGCTCCGGCCATACCCCTTGTGGAGGTTGTAAGGGGGAGATGTACCTCCGAGGAGACACTTCAAAGGACTTTAATGTTTCTCGAGTCCCTGGGCAAGGATGTGGTGGTGGTTAATGACTATCCAGGCTTCGCCATAAACAGGCTCTTCATCCCCTTTATAAACGAGGCCTTTTATGCACTGCAGGAGGGGGTGGCCACGGCAGAGGAGATAGACAAGGCCTGCAAGATAGGCCTGGCCCACCCCTCGGGGCCTCTGACCGCCGCGGATGCCTTTGGGCTGGATGTGGTCCTGGCAGTGATGCGGGTCCTGCACAGGGAGCTTGGTGACAAGTACAGGCCAGCTCCCCTTCTGGTCAAGCTTGTGGAAGCCGGCTGCCTGGGCCGAAAAACGGGCCGGGGAGTGTACACATACGGCTCTATTTGACTATGAGCACTGTTGAGCCCCATGATATGTCTAAGCATCAAAGGCATGCTTGGGGCAAGAGTGGGGACCTAACAGGACAGCTTGAGACCACCAGGAAGAACCCAAAAGATCGCTTTGGGTGTTGTAGTGCAGATCATCTGAGCTTCTTAGAATGCAGGCAAAAAAATAGTCGCGGACTCCGGCTTTTTTTGCTATCTGTCAAACCCATAGAGGGCTGCTCGCCCATGGGGTCAGAGCTGGGGGCGGGAGGCCAGAAAAGGATGAGAGGGCATGGGAATAAGGAACTTGGGCATCATCCTATCGGTGGTTGTTTGCTCCATCTTGGTCATACCTGCTCTTAGTGAGGCATCCGGCGACATGATCCAGCGCTGGGATCGCGTGCCGGCTGAAGGCGGCCGGCACTTGGGAACTGTTCCAGATGGGAGAACCCAGGAAGAGGCCCTCAAAGGGCTTGGCACAGAGCATTTCGGGGAGCGCAGGGGGCTCTGGCCCAAGGGAGGGGAGGTCTCATCTCCATGGGGCACGGCCTTCGGGGCAACAGGAAATCTCTCGAGGGCCAGGAACGACCTGGACGAGAATGGGGCTCTTTTTGCCGCGCTTGCAAGGTTCGGGGCCAACCCGAGCCCTGTGGGGGTGGCGAGGATCCTGGATACCATGGAGGCACACCCGGTGGAGTTTTGGGGGTTGGTGGATCGCGCCGGGGATGCGGCAAGGGGTGGGGATGCCCCAGCCTGGTGGCGGCTTTACGAGGTCGTGTGGGCCTTTAAGGAGGCCGGGGTGGTGGAAGATCAGGACTGGGATGACTTGGGCTATGTGCTGGCGCGGGTAATCCAGGTGGAAGGGGAAGACAGGGAGGCAGGGGGTGCCCGGGGGAAGGGCGATCCCATTTTTCAACGGCCCTTTGATGCCGGTGAGGGTGTCTCCGCGCCCAAGGGTGCGGGCACAGGGGGAAAGGGCAAAGGGCATGGCGTGGGGGGCTGGTTCGGGGGGAAGTTGGGTCCCGAGAACCCCTTCCAAGATCAGGGCCTGGTTAAGGACCCCACCAAATGGGGTAAGGGCGGCGTGGGGGATGGGATCATGGGTTGGTCAGATGGGGAGAAGGGACCTCCCAGGGGCTCAGCATGGGTGCCAGATATAGACATCGGGGTCAAGCCCGGATTCAACGACCCCACGAAGGGGGGGCCGGACGGAGGATTTTACGGCGGGATCAACATAGGAAAGCTGCCAGGGCAGGCAGGGAAGGAGGACCCTCGCACAGTACTGAGCGAGACAAAGATGCGGGAATGGAACGAGTTGGCCAAATGGGCGGGAGTAAACGCGCAAAGAGCATGGTACCGAGGGGAGGACACAGTGGCTGCTATGTATACCTTGGTTCGTGAACTAGCGCGAGACATGGTGAATCGGTGGCACGATTACCAATTTGGTTTTGCTGAGCCACAAGCTGCCGTAATCGTGGAGGATCTGGGTGGTGGTTGGCAGAGCGTAGTAACCGAGGGAACGAGCTGTCTCTACCACCAAAACGGGGCCTTTGTATACTGGGACAACAAAACAGGTGAAGGGGGCAACATGCCCCGACCAGACGGTGAAAGGGAAGGCGACTCCTCGCCCCTTCGCGACCCGCAGCTTCTCCTTCAGTTGACCAAGATCGCTGACAGGCAGCAGAACAAGCCTGAGGTGGTCCCGGGGGTGGTGGATCCCATGCCCATAGATAGGGCAGGGAAGGCCATGGAGGGTGGGGAGCTGGCCGCTGCCGGTGCCTCAAAGGCCGAGGCTGCCTGGAAATTCAGCGGCAAGAAGCCGGGCTCAGAGGTGACGGACCCGGCCGAGTGGCAGGACAAGGGCCTGGGAGACACCTCCATCAAGAGAGACCTGTCCCTGATCACGGATCCCCCGGAGCCCGAGGCAGACATGGGGGCCATGAAGGCTTCGTCCCATGGCATGACCCAACACGGGAAGCTCATCTTTGCCCAGGCCATGGGCCAGTTCCTGGTCCAGTCCATCAGGGCAGGAGGCAAGAACTGACGGTGTATGCCCTGAGTGCAGCCCAAGGTCTTGCCAATGACAGAATCTTTGGGCCATATGACAGGCCCCAGCGCAGCCATCATTTTGCCCTCAAGGGGTGAGGGCCTTCATGGAAAAGAGAACACCTGTGTGGAAGGAGCGCTAGTTCATCCGGTTGCCGTGCTCCAGGAAATGTAGTAAGGAATAAGCCCATGAAGAAGATGCGTCTTTTGCCTCGAAGAGGGCCACGCCCTTTGGTGTTGGTGATCATGGACGGAGTGGCCTACTCATCCAATATCGAAGGAAACGCCGTGGCCAATGCATATACTCCGCACCTGGACTGGCTCTTGGCCAACTGTCCCCACACGTTGCTCAAGGCCCACGGAACCGCCGTGGGGCTTCCCAGCGACGGGGACATGGGCAATTCCGAAGTTGGCCACAATGCCATTGGTGCGGGCCGAGTCTATGCGCAGGGGGCGCGGCTGGTCAATGAAGCCCTGGCCACGGGCCGTCTTTTTCAGGGAAAGAGGTGGAAGCAGCTCATGGATTTTTGCCGAGAAAACCACGGGACCCTCCACTTCATAGGACTCTTTTCCGACGGCAACGTGCACAGCCATCTGGACCATCTAAAAAAGATGCTGGAGCAGGCCGCCTTCGTGGAGAAGATACCGCGATGTCGCCTTCACATCCTCTTGGACGGACGAGATGTGGGAGAGACCTCTGCCCTGGAATATGTGGTGCCCTTTGAAGAGTTTCTGGCAGCACTCAACCAGAAGGCGGGCGTGGACTATCGCATAGCCAGCGGCGGCGGCCGCATGGTAATCACCATGGACCGTTACGAGGCCAACTGGGACATGGTGGCTCGGGGCTGGAAGACCCATGTGGCAGGGGAGGGCCGAAAGTTTTCTTCTGCTGTGGAAGCCATCGAGACATATCGCAGGGAAATCCCTGGAGTCATAGATCAGGATCTACCGCCTTTCGTGATTGCCGATGCCAGTGGGCCCATAGGCCCCATGAGAGACGGCGATGCTGTCATATTTTTCAATTTTCGAGGGGACCGGGCCATAGAGATCAGCCGGGCTTTTGAAGAAGAGGATTTTGATAAGTTCCCCAGAGTCCCGTGCCCCAAGGTGGCTTATGCTGGAATGATGGAATACGATGGGGATCTGCATATCCCCAGGAGCTATCTCGTGGAGCCGCCTCACATCGAAAAGACCGTGAGCGAGTTTCTCTGTGCCCAGGGACTGAGACAGCTTGCCATCAGCGAGACCCAAAAATTCGGGCATGTCACCTATTTTTGGAATGGTAACCGTTCCGGAAAGTTCCATGAGACCCTGGAGACCTATGTGGAAATCCCCTCTGACCGCGTGCCATTTGAGCAAAGACCATGGATGAAGGCTGCGGAGATCACAGACCGGGTTGTGGAGGAAATCGCATCCAAGGATTTTGATTTCATTCGGTTGAACTTCGCCAATGGGGACATGGTGGGCCACACGGGAGTTTATCAGGCGGCTCTCATGGCAGTGGAAACCGTGGATCTCTGTCTCGGGAGAATCATGAAAGCCGTTGAAGATGCCAAAGGCATTCTACTTATCACAGCAGACCACGGCAATGCCGACGAGATGTACGAAATGGACAAAAAAACAGGCCGGGCCAAGCGTGATTCCCAAGGAATCCCCAAGGCCAAGACGGCCCACACCCTAAACCCCGTATGGTTCATCCTGTACAGTGGGCTCCAAGGCCTTAAGGTGCATCTAAACCCAGAAGTGAAAAGCCCTGGCCTTACAAACATCGCAGCCACACTCATGCAACTGCTGGGGCTGGAACCACCGGATTTCTATGACCCACCGCTTTTTCTCTTTGAGTCCTGACCCTCGACTCCCAGGCTTGCGGAGCTGCCGCTGGTGCCTGCAAGACGCAAAAACAAACCATTCAAGTGATTCTGAAGCCCTGGTGCCTTGTGCGAAAACGAAAAGCCTTTATGTGGCCGGCCTCTGCCAGGGCCTGGCAAAGGGTCACCGCCCCACCTTGCTCAAAAAACCAAGACATCGTACCCATCTTCCATGTATCTTGCTATGCCAGGATGTCCGCTCATCTCCTCCAAAAGACGCAGGCCTTGCCCCTCTGCTGCCTTGAGGGTGCCCATCTTGGCGGAGCAGGCCTTGCACACCCCCTCTAGTAACCCCTGTTCTTTGGCCTTCTGGTAAAGCTGCGAGAGCGGGCCTCCGGGAGAGGCGAGTTCCGGGATGAGCTTGGTGGCAGCCCCCTCGATCACGACCCTCACATCATATCCCCTGGCCTTCATGTCCAGGGCATTTAGGAGCACGTGAACGAAACACATGGATTCCCCGTTGAAGGCGAACAAGGCCATCTTCTTCATTTCCTCACCCCCGGGTTAATAAGTTGGTGTTCTTTGTATCTCAACTTTGGCACTTTTTGGTGGGGTGAGTTGGGTAATGGGTTGATTTTTCTGTTGGGGACCTTCGCAATTTTGCCTTCTATTGTGTTAGGCCTACTGAAATAGAGAGGGCCAACCACGTACAAAAGTCTCATGAACCTGGGTAGGCTCGACCAGCTGGTCCGGAAAAAGATAGATGCTGAAGGTACATGCTCTCGTGGCCTATGGCACCAACCCCAAGGTCCCATGGGCAAAGGACATAGAGCACAGAAGCGCCAGGGACTATGGCCACATGCTGGTGATGGCTTTGGGCTTCTCCGGTACAGAGCACAAGGCGGGGAGCGCGGAGCGCAGGGCACGGAGTCACTTTATCCCTCTGTTCGTATTTAGTTGGTGCCTGGCACCGTATCTACTAAAGGGAAGCTCCACATATGTTTTTTCATCGGGCAGGGTCGTCATAGCTTAACCACTCCCTTGCAATCCGGGTAATCGCAGCAGCCCCAGAACTGGCTGCCTGCGTTCTTCCCACTTTTGGCAGTGCGAAGCACCATCAGCTTTCCGCAGAGGGGGCAATGGGGAATTTGATCGGACGGATCCGACCGATCCGACTGATCCGTCCGATCAACTCTCTTCTTCGCCCTAAACGCCAGCCTTGCGGCTGCAAGCTGCTCGCTGTAGCCGCCGGCCTCCACAAAGCCCTTTTCAAGGGCTGCAATCTGCTGGTCCAGTAGAAAATTGGCCTGGTTGATCAGGCAGATAATGGCATTTGCCCTCACCGCAGGATCATCATGTTCAAGCCAGGGGGCGTATAACGCCCAGCGCTCTTGGTCGGTTAGGTCTTTGAGATCCGTCGGATTGGTCGGATCCGACGGATTGGTCCGATCTTCCCTAAACTTCCTTGGCACCTGCCGCACTGCCCGGGCTTCCGGAGAATCCGGCGGCCATTGCAGCAAGCGCCGGTGGCGCAGAAAATCCTCAAAATCAAGGAGCAACTCCTCCAGGCTGGCCCGTGCCACATTGAGCAGCCGCAACTCGGTTTGGGATGAAGTGGCCGCGGCCCGGCTGCCTTCGGCAATGTTCTGGCGGCCGGACCGCGCTGCCTGCACCATCTGGTCTGTCATGCGGGAATGCGGGTCAAGGAATTTTTCGCAGAACCAATAGGTGGCATCATAAATCAAGGTTGCGGTTTGAAAACTTGCGGTGGCCCGGTAGCCTCCGCTGGGTCGGATTTTGGTCATAAGAGGTTATCCTCCAATCGGGTTGAGAGTGTTCAATCCCACGTCGCTCAGGCAGTTATTGGCCATCTCTTCCTGCCAGCCGATGGCCCCCGAATACATTGCCGATGATTCAGGTCCTGGTTATCATGAGTCTGCTTGGGGCATCTGAAGAATCCTCAGCGACTGCTCTCAACAGGCAGCTGCAACTAGGCGTGCGGAGAACCTGCCAGACCGACTTACGGAATTCCCAGGGCGTCCATCCGCTGCCAAAGTGCAAGGAAGCGGGCAGCCTCTGGGCTTCCTCGAGCCATATCCAAGTAGATTACTCGACCATGACGCACGATCTGGCCACCCCAATAGAGGAACCGCTCCCAGAGCGTCCACACCATGGGGATCGTTTTAGTGACGGCCTTGACCACCAATTCCCGGTAAGCCGCCGGCTCCGGCTCCAGTGCGTCCCCTTGCCCCGTACCAGAACTCCGACACGCAGATACTAGCAGCAACCTCCTTGTATCGAAGCCCCCTCCCGCATCCCAAACCAACCAGCAAACCGGCTCAGTAGTTGTACGCATGCATAGAGGGGAGGGCAGCGCGCTGTTTTGTTCGGGTTGCTTGCCCCTTTAACTCATTACGGTATAGATCATGAACAATCCAAATTAGCTCTTGGGCAATGTGCGCTTCCTCCACAGATAGAAAATGGAAGGGTAGATGAGCAGCTCCAGCACAGTGGATGTCACCACTCCTCCCACCATGGGGGCTGCGATGCGTTTCATCACATCGGCCCCTGTTCCGTGGCTGAACATGATGGGGATAAGACCCGCCAGGATAACGCTCACGGTCATTATCTTGGGCCTGATGCGCTTGACAGCCCCGTGCATGATGGCCTCCTTGAGGTCCTGGATGCTCCTAAGCCTTCCTTCTCGCTTCCACTGATCGTATGCCAGGTCCAAGTACAGGAGCATCACGACCCCTGTCTCCGCATCCAGGCCAGCCAGGGCAATGATCCCAACCCACACCGCAATGCTCATGTGGTAACCCAAGAGGTGAAGCAGCCAGAAAGAGCCCACCAGGGAAAACGGCACAGCCATGAGCACTATGGCTGTCTTGGTGAGGGAGCGGGTGTTCAGGTAGATGAGCACGAAGATGATAAAGGCCGTAAGGGGGATCACCAGCCTCAACCGCTCGTGGGTGCGAAGCAGGTACTCGTACTCCCCGCTCCACTGGAGCCTGTATCCAGGCGGGATCTCCAGGGTGGCCACCTTCTGTTTGGCTTCCTCCACGTAACCGCCCACATCGCGGCCTGCGAAGTCCACGAAAACATATAAGGCCAGGAGCCCTTCCTCGCTCTTTATGCTGGTGGGGCCTCTGGTCACCCTGATCTCGGCCAGTTGCCCGAGGGGGACCTGGGCAGGCCCCTGGGGGGCAGAGGACATCCCGGTCAAAGGCCTTGAGCTTTCCATGGAGATTGGCACCAGCACCCTTTTTAGGCGCTCCAGATCCGAACGAAGCTCCCTGGGGTACCTCACGTTGACGGGATAGCGCTCCCTTCCCTCTATGGTAGTGGTCACGTTCATGCCGCCTATGGCCGACTCCACAACCTCCAGGACGTCTTCCACCCTCAGACCGTAGCGGGCCGCCTCATCCCGCTTCACCAGGATATCCAGGAAATACCCTGTGGTGGCCCTCTCGGCATAGACGCTCCTTGTGCCTGGAACCTCCCTCAAATGGTGCTCCAGGGCAAGGCCTATTCTCTCCAGTTCCTCCAGATGAGGCCCCAGCACCTTGATGCCCACTGGGGTGCGGATCCCGGTGGCCAGCATGTCTATCCTGGCCTTGATGGGCATGGTGAAGGAATTGGCGACCCCCGGAATAGTTAGAAGATCGTTCATTTCCTCTATGATCTTCTCCACGGTCATGCCGGGCCGCCACTGGGATTCGGGCTTGAGGTTTATGACCGTCTCGAACATCTCCAGTGGGGCCGGGTCTGTGGCGGTCTCGGCGCGGCCAGCCTTGCCGAACACCTGGGCCACCTCCGGAATGGTGGAAAGAAGCCTATCCTGCAATTGAAGGAGCTCTGATGCCACGGAGATGGAGGCAGCAGGCACCGTGACGGGCATGTAAAAGAGCGTGCCTTCATAAAGAGGTGGCATGAATTCAGAGCCCAGCTGCTTGAATGGGTAAACCGTGGCAGCCATGATGCCCAGGGCCAGCAACAGGAGGCTCTTGGGGAACCTCAAGGCCAATCGCGCAAAAGGCGTGTACAGCCAGTGGAGGATCACTGACAGGGGATTTCTTTGCTCGGGCCTTATCCTGCCCCGGATAAAAAGGGTCATGAGCACTGGGGTTATGGTCACAGCCAAGAAGGATGAGAAAAGCATGGCAAAGGTCTTGGTGTACGCCAAAGGCTTGAAGAGCCTTCCCGCCTGAGCCTCCAGGGTGAAGACAGGTAGGAACCCAACGGTTATGACCAGAAGGGAAAAGAACAGAGAGGGTCCCACCTCCTTTGCCCCTTCCACTATCATATCCACGCGGCTGGCGCTTTTGGGCCCGGCTTCCCACTCTTCCAGCTTCTTGTGGGCATTCTCCACCATGATTATGGAGGCATCCACCATGGCCCCTATGGCTATGGCAATGCCGCTTAGGCTCATGATGTTGGATGTGACCCCCAGGTAATACATGCAGATAAAAGACATGAGGATGGCCAGAGGAAGGGTCAGTATCACCACAAGGGCGCTTGGCAGGTGGAACAAGAAGACCAGGCAAACGGCGCTCACTGCCAGTGCAAGCTTAATGATCTCCTCCCTGAGGGTGTCTATGGCCCTGTGGATGAGATCGCTTCTGTCGTACGTCACTACCAGCTCCACCCCCTTGGGGAGGCTAGGCTGGATGTCCCTGCTGATCCTCTCCTTGACCCTCTCTATGACCTTGAGAACATTCTCTCCGAACCGTACTATGACTATCCCGCCCACCACCTCCCCTTTTCCATCCAGGTCCACGAGCCCCCTTCGGATCTCTGGGCCCATCTGGACTCGTGCCACCTCCCTGAGGAGCACCGGCGTGCCCCCTGGGCCTGTGCCCACAGGGATCTGCTCCAGGTCCTGGGTGTTTCGGATGTAGCCCCTGCCCCTCACCATATATTCCACACCCGATAGCTCCAGGACCCTTCCCTCCACGTCCCTGTTGCTCTTGCGGATGGCCTCCACCACCTTCTCCAGAGGCAGGTTGAAGGCCGAGAGGCGATTGGGATCCAGCGTCACCTGGTACTGGCGCACAAAGCCCCCGATGCTGGCCACCTGGGCCACCCCTGGGACGCTCTCCAGGGCCAGTTTCACGTTATAGTCCTGAAAGGAGCGGATCTGGGAGAGGTCGTGCTCGCCCGTCTCGCACTTGAGCGCGTACATGAAGCCCCATCCAACGCTTGTGGCATCCGGGCCCAGAACCGGGTTGACCTCCTGGGGGATCTTGGCGCGAACCGCCTGCAGGTACTCCAGGACCCTTGTGCGGGCCCAGTAGATATCTGTGCCATCCTCGAAGATCACGTATATGAAGGAAGCACCCAGAAACGAGTAGCCCCTCACCGCCTGCACCCTGGGGGCGGCAAGCAGCGTGGATGAGATAGGATAGGTTATCTGGTCCTCCACGAGATCCGGGCTTCGGCCTGGCCACTCGGTGTAAATGATCACCTGGGTGTCGCTCAGATCCGGGATGGCATCCAGAGGGGTCTTGGTGAGGCACCAGTAACCCCAACCTCCCAGAAAGGCCATCATCAGGAAAATGAAAAACCTGTTGCGCGCGCTATATTCGATGAGCCTGGCGATCACTTGTGGCCCCCTAGGGGTGCCACCCCCTTTAGCTGGGCTTCGGAGTCTAATAGGAAGGCAGCAGAGGCGGCCACTCGCTCCCCTGCCCTCAGGCCTCTTGTAACCTCGGCCATATCCCGGGTCCTGATCCCCAGCTTGACCTCCCTTGGCTCGAAAAGCCCCTCTCCCCGATCCACGTAAACTATCTGGCGGGTGCCCGTATCTATCACAGCCTCGGATGGCACCATGAGCCTGGGGCCCAGATCCACGTTGATCTCCACATTGGTGAACATCTGGGGCTTTAATCTGCCCTTGGGGTTTGGCAGCACCAGGCGCACCCTGGCAGTGCGGGTCTCGGGAGAGAGCGTGGGGTAGATATAGTCTATCCTGGAGGAGAGCTCTTCCCCCGGTACATAGCTCAGAGTCACCCTGGCCGGCATGCCCACCTGCACAAAGGGCAGCTCATACTCGTAAACATCGGCCAGGATCCATAGAGTGGATAGGTCCGCCAGGTCGAAGAGTTTCTCTCCTGGCATGACCCTCATGCCCAGTATGGCCATCTTCTGCACCACGTAACCGCTTGCAGGGCTCAACAACTTGATGGTACGAATGGGCTTCTGAGTGACCTCCAGTTCCTGGATCTGCTCCTGTGTCATGTCCCACAGCCGCAGCCTCTCCCTGGCAGCCTGGAGGATGGCCTCGGCGTCTGTGGCCAGATTCTCCCCCCAGGAGCCGACCTCCTTCCTGGCCCTGGCCCAGCGCAACAGACTCAGGAACTCCTGCTGGGTTGCCAGGAGTTCGGGACTGTAGATCTCGGCCAAGACTTCGCCCTTTTTGACATAACGGCCCGTGTAATCCACATAGAGCTTCTCTATCCAGCCCTCGAACTTGGTGTTGACCGTGGCGAGCCTTCGCTCGTCGTACTCTATGCGGCCCACGGTTCGGATGGTGTGCGTCAGGCCTCGCACGGCCACCTCGGCGGTGCGTACCCCTATGAGCTGCCTCTTTTCCGGAGGGATCTCGATGGTGGGGGGCATCTCCTCGCTCTGATTCGAGCCCTGCTGGACGGCCTGGGGGGCAGCCTGGTGGCTGTCGTGGCCATGCTGCGCCTCGGCCAGAGATGTGCTGACAGATAACCCCAATACCACCAGCATCCCCAGAAAGCCTCCTAACTGCCTGAGTTTGGCCTGCATGGGAGACTCACCAGGGCTGTTTCTCATGCTCTTTTCATCCATTCCTGGCTCCCTATTCCCATCCCCCTCCCACCAGGGCCTCTATCCTGGCCAACGCCTTTTCCCTCTGAGCCAACTGGGACCAATAGAGCAGCTCTGTGTCCAGGAAGGCCTTTAGCCTGGATATCACGGTCAGGGCCTCGATCTTGCCCGTGGTGTATCCTGAGAGGGCCAGCTCGAAGTCCTGGTACTGCTTGGGAATAATGGCCTCCCTGTAAAGGGACAAGAGGTTCTCACCGCTTTTGACCATGGCGTAGTTGTCTCTGATGGAGGATTCGATCATCAAACGGGTGGCTTCCAGTTCGTGTCGAGCTTCCAGGAGGGAGGATCTGGCCTCTTTCACACCTTCCTCCTGCTTGGTCCTGAAGAAAATTGGAACATTGACCGTGGCCGTGAGGCTCCACATGTCCTCGAACTGCCCTGCACCCCTGCTGAAGTAATTGCCTGTTAGGGTTAGGTCCGGGAAGTACTCTTTTCGGGCCATGGACACCTTGGCCTCCGCGGCCTCCACCATCCTGGCACGAGCCTTGAGCTGGGGGGAGCGCTCATTGGCCAATTGCAAGAGCTGCTCTGGGCTCTTGTGCAGTGGGGTAATGGAAGGTTCTTCCGGCCTCCCAAGAGGCACATGGGCGGAGCGACCCAGGGCAGAGCTCAACATGGCCTCCAAAGAGCGGATGCGCTGCCTTTGCATCTCCTCCCTTTCCAGAAGCATGTAGCGCTCTGTCTGGGCCATGAGAACCTCCTGCTGGGGGCCTGTGCCAGAGCTGTACCTTGCCAGGGCAGCTTCCTCGAGCCTGGAGAAAAGGGCACGGGTCTGGGCCAGGATATCCAGGGTCTTGTATGCCAGAAAGAGGTCGTGGAAGAGCTCCTTGACCCTTGCTAGTACCTGTAGCGCAGCATACTCGGCAGAAGAATCCAACCCCCTGGCCTCCTGCTCAGCCATCTCTCCTTTTAGGCCCAGCTTGCCCGGAAAGGGGATCATCTGCGAGGCTGAAAACATCCACTGGGCATCGGGCATCTCGCCGTAAGTGTACCTCTTCCAGCCCTCGTTCTGATATCCGGTCATGAACATGGGATCCGGGAGACTCCTGGCCTGGGGGACCTTGTGATGGGCGGCCTGTGCCCTGGCCTTGGCAGCAAGGATCTCGGGGCTTCGCTGCAAGGCCTCCTCCAGAAGGGGCTTTAGCCTTAGCTCCTGGGCAGAGGCCGCTGGACAGATACCCCAGAGCAACCATCCTGCACATGCCACCAGACCAGCCAGGTTCCCCTTGTGGCTCAATACACGCACCATTGCCCTGAACATGGCAAGACCTCCGCAAGCAGACCTTCCCTGCCCTCTTTTCCGGTCCGGGGGCGGAGGTGAAGTCCGCCCCTCAGAAAAGCCGGGCAACATTAGAGATGGCTTGCCTTACTTGGCATCCACGTTGAATTTGGCCGAGGTGGTCTTGCCGGCCCTGCTGATACGCACCTCTATGTTCCAGGGGCCTGCCATGGACAGATTCATGCGGGCTTGGTATTCATTCCCGTGGAGCATGGCATCGGTTTTGTAGTTCATGGGGGGCATCCCTGGCATGGCAGGCATGGAATAGTTGACCACGACCTTGGCATCCGTGACCGCCTTGCCAGAGGAGTCCTTGATCTCCACGATCATGTCGTTATTGCCTACGATGGGCGGGTTCTGCTTCAGGGTGACCTTCACATCCAGATCCCCTGCCTTTTTCTTCAACTCCAGGTCCTTGGCATTAGCAATTCCTAGGGAAAAAATTACTACCACTGCCAAGAAGGTCATTCTCTTGATCATCATTCTGCTCCTCCTTATCTGGTGGATCCCTATGATCCAGACTCTCATCATGAGCCCTGGGCTGCAGCATCGGAAGAAGCCGCGGCCCAAGGCCTATCCAGGCTTCTCCTATCAAAGCTCCATCACTTCTCAACAAAAAAATGCACTGCCCCGCGAACAGGGGTTGTTCGAGTTTTCTGACAACTAGACATACAGGCTCCAAGGCCGGGTCAAAAAAGCAACGACACCTTCATGAGGTAGAGCTGCTGGAACAAGGGTGTCCAGATTCCCCATGAAAAGCTCGGTCCCATACATGGGGTCTGCTGGAATAGCCTGGCCCCGGCTGCCGAAGCTGGGTGAAGGTTCCATAAAAACAGATGAGCCTGTGCCGTGGCCCAGGATAGGTGGCCAGGGCTCCTTGGAACAAAGGGGCTGCCCTGGGACCCAAGCTCCAGATTGCATTGGCCGCAACATTGCTGGCCATGGGCAGGAGCCTGAAAGCTTTCCCACTCTTGACACGCTGCTTTGGCTGCCCCATGACCAGGACAAAAACAGGGCAATGGGCCTCCAGCAAGTGCCAGGAACCAAAAGATCAATGGCAGGAGGATCAGTCGTTGCAAAGCCATCCCACTTGCTCCTCTGCCCCATTTAAACACTCTGGTGAATTTTGTCAACTGCTTCGGTGGGAATTTAAGGTTTTGGTCGGAGCATGCCCATGGGCTTGCACCTTCTTGCAAGGCTTTGCTAACTTCTCAAGAAAGGCATTGTCTTCGGCAGGCTGGGCAGTGAAGTAG
This sequence comes from bacterium, assembly GCA_037481695.1. NCBI lineage: Bacteria > bacterium. The sequence continues at coordinate 70,891 of JBBFLE010000006.1, forward strand.
CACTGTTTCCAGATGCACCGGACCCTCTGGGAAAGGAGGCGGCCCATGTGGGTGCACTTGGTGGGGTTCCTGAGGCCAAGGAAGGTCAGGATCATCCTGATTTCCCTGCTACTGGTGTGCCTGTTTCATTACCTGATTCCGCGACAGGAACACTTCTACAACGAGCTCTTTGGCAGACTTTACTACTTCCCCATCTTCCTGGGCGGCTTCTGGTATGGGCTGGGCGGGGGGCTTGGGGTGGGTCTCCTGGTGGTGCTTGTTTATCTGCCCCAAGTATTCTTGGCTTGGGCCGAGGGACAGGCCATGTTCTACTCCAGGCTCATGGAGATATGTCTGTTCGCACTGGCAGGTCCGGTGGTGGGCCTGTTGTCGGACAGGGAGAAAAGGCAGAGGCTCAGGAATCAGGAGCTGGAGACCCTGGCCGCCCTGGGTGAGGCTGCTGCCTCTGTGGCCCACGAGATGAAGAATATACTTGTTCCCATAAGGGGATTTCTGCGCAGGATCCGAGAGGCCGACGCCCTGGATCCAAGGGCCTCGGAGTACCTGGATATAGTTGAACGCGAGTCAGCCAGACTGGAGAACATGACCAAGGACATGCTGGCCTTCGCTCGACAGGCCCCCCTTCAAAGGGAGGATGTGGACATGAGATCCTTTCTGGAAGAACTGCGCGTAAGCCTTCAGATTCCCTTCAAAGAGAAGAGGGTTCGCCTAATATGCTCTTGCGAACCTCAGGAAATCTCTGTTCCCATAGACAGAGAAAGGATGCGACAGGCCCTCCTGAACCTGTTGCAAAATGCACTTCATGCTTCCACAGAGGGTAAGGAGGTGAGGCTGACAGCAGCCATGGATGGAGACTCCCTCAAAATAACCGTGGAGGACCAAGGCAAAGGCATCCCGAGGCAAGATCTGGATCGCATCTTCCTGCCCTTTTTTTCCACAAAACCAAAAGGGACCGGCCTTGGTCTGGCCATCACCAGGGCCATAGTAAAAGAGCATGGCGGAGGGATAAGCGTTGAGAGCGCTTTGGAAAGGGGTACCCGGGTTCTGTTGGATTTGCCCATAACCAGGAGCCGGTCCCCTGTGAACGATTTGGAGCCTGATGAGGGAAAGCAGTGAGGCTGGGCACCAAGAGTCTACAGCAACGAATGGCCTTTTTCCTTTTGGTCCCCGTGGCATTGATCCTGCTGGTCGTCGGCGCTGTGGGTTTCATGTACGCCAGAAGCGCCATCCTCCAGCAGTGGGAGGAAGCCGCCATGCTGAAGCTACAGAGGGCGGCTCATCAGATCGACATGCGTCTGGCCCGTCCTATGGAATGGATACAAGTTTTTCAGCAGGCCTCGGCAGCCAGAGGGGGACCTCAAGTTCAGGACTGGCTGATGAGCCAACTGAAAGGGGCACCTGGGGTCACCTCGGTCAGTTTGATCCTGCCTGGCAATGCCCCATATCCCGGAAAAACGCATGAGAGAGGGCCGCACATGGACCCCGGGAGAGAGATGGCCAAAAGGCCGCTTGAGCACCCCAGGCCCGTGGAGGTGACCCCTCCGGCATATGACTACCAGGCCGGGCACCACTCCTTCCAAATGGTCTCCGATCTCAAAGACCAGGAGGGGCGTAGCGTGGGCAGGCTGGAGGTGACCATGCGTTTCGACTACCTTCTGGAGGATGTGATCTCCACTGGGTGGTGGCAAAGCCAAGAGGCCTGTCTCGTAGATGACACAGGACGATTCCTTGCCCATGCGGCAGCCCTTTCCATGGACCGGCAGAGGCTGGGGGAATTCCAAGACCCCCTCGAGATCTCCCTCCTTTCCGCCATCAGGTCCAAGGACTCGGGGACCCTTTGGGGGCCAGGGCGGCCGCCCTGGCCCCCGGAGCGCATAGTGGGTTTTTACAGGCTTCATGAGGCCCCATGGAGCATTGTGCTGTTCGCACGCGGTGAGGAGATCCTGGCTCCATTGTTGCGTTTCCGAAACTACTATGCCATGGCATTGGGAATCTGCATCCTGTTGGTCTTGGTGTTGATCCGTGGGGTAGTGGGAGGCATGGTCAGCTCGGTAAAGGGCTTGTCCTATGCGGCTGGACAGATAGCCCAAGGCCTCTTCCAAAAACTTCCACCGCCTAGGCGCAAGGACGAACTAGGACAGCTCATACTGAGCTTCAACTCCATGGTGGATGGGCTGGCTGAGAAGGAGTTCATAGCCAACACCTTCGGTCGGTACGTGGATCCAGAGGTCGCAAAGCAGTTGCTTGGCAGACCGGAGGCAAGAAGACTTGGTGGAAAGAGGCGCGAGGTGGCCATCCTCATGGCGGACATCCGGAATTTCACTCCTTTGTCTGAACTCTTGAGGCCCGAGGAGACCATCCAGATAGTAAACCGTTTTTTTTCATCCATGATCCATGTCATAAGGCGTCATGGAGGCATCATAGTGGATTTTCTCGGGGACTCGGTTCTGGCTTTTTTTGACCCCCTGGATGGGCCCCTTCATGAGGCCGTCAAGAGGGCTGTGCTTTGTGGCTTTGAGATGCAGGAAGCCATGGGGCCTCTCAACGAGCACAACCTCCGAGATGGGCTCCCTGAACTGAGCATGGGCGTTGGCATTCACGCAGGGGAAGTCATCGTGGGCAACATAGGTTCCGAGGCGCGTGCCAAGTACGGCATAGTGGGCTCACCCGTGAATCTGACCCACAGGATTCAACAGTTGGCGGGGCCAGGAGAGGTGGTGGTTTCAGAGAGGGTGTACGTGGAGGCGGGAGACCTCGCTTCTCCTCTCAGAACCGTGGAGGCTCAATTGAAAGGGGTGCAAGAGCCCATGCAGATGTATGTTTTGGGGCGTTCAAGTGCGTAGCCCGAGTTATTCCCCAACAGCGGCAGCTTGGCGGGCCAGACCCAAACCCATGGTGCATTTAGCCATTTTCAGGTTCCAAGAGGGACTGGAGCTGGCAGAGAAAGTCAAGGTTTGTTTGACCATGAATCAGGTTATCCTGAAGTATGGTTAAGATTACCCCGCATCATCTGCTGGTTGCAATCAATGCGGGCTAATTTCAATCAGGGACCATCGGAGGCCATAGCATGAGCAGGGAATTTAGCATACTGGTGATGGTTTTCTGGCTGGCTGCAATGGGCCTAGCCATGGCACAGGAGGGCCCGAAGGTGGGTGGTTACGAACAGTACCCTCCTGGGCCGTTGAGCGAGGCCCAGATTGGAGCCGGATGGGGTCACCGCTCCATGACCTACGGGGTGATGAATATGATGTCAGGGATGGCAACTCAAGTGGCAACCATACTGCGATCTGGAAAGGCGGATGCGGAGATGCAAAAGAGGCTCGCTGCAATAATCGATCATATCGCGGACATGCTGAACGAGGCTCCAGCCTACATGATGGGGACCAAGAAGATCGACTCCAAGATGATGAAGGAAATGCATGACATGTTGCGGGAACTCGAAAGCATGAGGGGAGCTGCGGGACTCAGATGAGTCCCAGGCATCAGTGGCTACTGGAGGCTTGCAATGGTCGAAACCTCTTGAGCCTCAGGGCATTGGATACGACCGTTACCGATGAGAGGCCCATGGCCACTGCAGCGAAGATGGGACTCAGCAGGATCCCAAAGAAGGGAAAGAGCACCCCGGCTGCCACAGGTATGAGGATGGTGTTGTATGCGAAGGCCCAGAAGAAGTTCTGCCGGATGTTGCGGATTGTGGCTCGGCTCAAGGCAATGGCCGTGGCCACCCCCCTCAGGTCCCCCCTCATGAGAATTATGTCAGCGGATTCCATGGCCACGTCAGTGCCGGTTCCTATGGCTATTCCCACATCGGCCTGGGCCAGAGCAGGGGCATCGTTTATGCCATCTCCAACCATGCCCACCCGCCTTCCTTCGCTTTGAAGCCTTTTCACCTGGGATGCCTTTTCCTCGGGCAGGACTTGTGCCAACACCCTGCCTATGCCCAGCTGCCTGGCTACGGCATGGGCAGTGCGGGGATTGTCTCCTGTGATCATGATCACTTCCAAGCCCATCTGCCTGATCTTTTCCACAGCCTCCCGGGCCTCCTCCTTGAGAATGTCCGCCAGTGCGAGAAGGCCTGCCAACTTTCCCTCCACAGCCAACAAGACAATGCTCCTTCCTTCCTCGGCCAACCTTTCCGCTCCCTCCATCAAGGCTGGCTCCAGGCTGACATGGCGCTTCCTCATCAGGGCCTCATTGCCCAGGAGTATCTCCATGCCCTCCACGCGGGCCAGTAGCCCATGGCCTGGGAGAGCCTCAAAACTCTCTGGGTCACTCAAGCTGAGACGCCTCCTTACGGCCTCCTGAACCACTGCCTGGGCCAGGGGATGCTCCGAGCGTCTCTCGGCCGAGGCGGCCAGCCTCAGGAGTTCCTCCTGGTTCCATCCCTCCACCGACATAAGCTCCGTTAGGGAGGGCTCTCCACGGGTTAGGGTCCCTGTCTTGTCCAAGATCAGGGTGTCCAGCTTGTGGGCTGTCTCCAGGGCCTCCCCGCTTCGTATCAGGATCCCCAGTTCAGCACCCTTGCCAGTGCCCACCATTATGGAGGTTGGTGTGGCAAGTCCAAGGGCACATGGACAGGCAATGATCATGACCGCCACGAAATTTAGCACAGCGTAGGTAAGCCTTGGCTCTGGCCCCCAGATCAGCCAGACCAAGAACGTGATGGTTGCCGCTGCCATCACCCCGGGCACGAAACGGCTGGCTATGATATCGGCCAGCCTGGCTATGGGAGGCTTGGAGCCTTGGGCCTCTTCCACCATGCGCACGATCTGAGCCAGGACCGTGTCGCGGCCGACGCGGGTCGCCCTGAAAGTAAAAGCCCCGGTCCTGTTGAGGGTGGCTCCTATGACCTCATCTCCGGGCGCCTTTTCCACGGGAAGGGACTCACCTGTGACCATGGACTCATCCACTGCAGAGCGCCCCTCCAGGACCACTCCGTCCACGGGTATCCTCTCCCCAGGCCTGACCAGGACCTGGTCTCCAACGTGCACGTCTTCTAAAGGAACCTCCAGCTCCTGCCCATGACGCACGATCCTGGCCGTGCGGGGCTGAAGCCCCATGAGCTTCTGTATGGCCTCTGAGGTGCGGCCCTTGGCCCTGGCCTCCAGCATGCGCCCCAGAAGGATGATCACTATGATGGCCCCGGCAGTGTCGAAGTACACCTGTGGGGAGAGGCCCTGAGCGGAGAAGATCTTTGGGAAGAAGCTGGCCACCACGCTGTACCCATAGGCAGCCGATGTGCCCACGGCTATGAGGGTGTTCATGTCCGTTGTGCGGTGTTTGGCTGCAGCCCATGCGCCCTTGTAGAACTGCCAGCCAACCCAAAACTGAATCGGGCTTTGAAGCACAAACTGTAAGACGAAGTTCCCCTGTGTCCCCAGAGCCAGGAAGCTCTCCAGGCCCAGCTCTTTCCAATAGCACAGAATCATCATGGGTATGAGCAGGCCCACACCCACCATGAACTTGCTGCGCAAGGCGCGCAAAGCCTCTTGCCTGATTTTCCTTTCCTGCTCCAGGGGATCTCCCAGGGAAGCTTCCCTCAGCTTGTACCCGGCCTGCTCCACGGCCCTGGCCAGCTCCGAGACGGATGTCTGGCCTGACAGGAAACGGACAGTGGCTCTCTCGGTGGCGAAATTCACCTCTGCTTCCAGGACTCCTTGCACATTGCTCAGGGCCTGTTGAACTCTTCTGACGCAGGCAGCGCAACTCATGCCCTGGATGGGAAGGCTTACCTTCTCCAGGCGCGGCTCGTAACCCAGCTCCTCTACTGTTCTCACCAAATCCTTGAGGCCCACCTTAGCCGGATCGTAATGCACCGTGGCCTTTTCCGAGGCCAAGTTTACCTTGGCCTCAGCCACCCCCTCCAACCGGGAAATACCCCTCTCCACCCTGGCTACGCAGCTGGCACAGGTCATACCGCCTATGGGTACATCAATCTTGAGAACCTGTTCAGGGAAGTTTTTCTCTGGGTGCATTTGCTGGGCATCTCCTTGCCTTTGAGCTTTTATCCAGTATGCTTCCCAAGGGAGAAGTAATCAACAAGAGGATCCTGCTTCTCCCTCCATATCTTTCAGGGAGGTCTGCTGGGGGCTTGAGCCTGCAAGGCAATCTCTTGGGGCTGATCTGTGGGCATGAGAAAAAACAGATTGAGACCACAGGGGTATGTGAATAGAATAACCCCCAAGATCTTGTTCCCAAATAAGGGGCGATTCATGAAAAAACTGCTGGGTTCGGCTCTGGGGATACTGGTTTTGATGCTTTTTTTGCTCCCATGGGTTTCCACAGGCATTGCTCTTACTGCCGAGGAGAACATAAGCATAGAAGTCTACAAGAGAGCTTCCCCAGGGGTCGTGCATATTCGCTCCACGGTGGTGCGTTACGGCTTCTTTTTCCAGCCGTTTCCAAGCCAGGGCACTGGCTCCGGGGTCATTCTGGACCTGGAAGGAAACATCATCACCAATTCCCATGTGGTTCAAGAGGCCCGTTCCATGGAGGTTACCCTGTTTGATGGGAGTGTTTTCCCGGCCAAGTTGGTAAGCAGCCTCAAGGATCTGGATCTGGCCTTGATACGTATCAGTGCTCCCCGGGAAAAGCTCAGACCAATTCCCTTTGGGGATTCCAAGGCCCTTGAGGTCGGCCAGGCTGTATATGCCATAGGAAATCCCTTTGGATTTCAGCATACCTTGACCAAAGGAGTGATCTCCTCTCTGGACAGGACCCTCTTGACCCCCGAAGGCAAGAAACTCAAAGGTCTGCTTCAGACCGATGCCGCCATCAACCCTGGCAACTCGGGTGGCCCCTTGCTGGACAGAGAGGGGAGGCTGGTGGGCATAAATACGGCCATCTTGAGTCCATCGGGGGGGAGCGTGGGTGTGGGTTTTGCCATACCCACGGCAGCCCTTGAAGAAAACCTGCCAACTCTGGTGCGCCACAAGAGGGTAAGATGGCCGGGGATCCTCATGGCTCTGGCGGGCGTGAGCATTCTCTTGTGGCTCCTGGCACGCCGCAGGCGCAGGAGGCCCCTTTGGTAAACAGGATCTGGAGGTGATGACGAGATGAGGAAGACTCCACTCGAAAAGCTCAAGAGCTTTGGTTTGGGGGTGGTCTTGTTACCCCTTTTGTGCTCTCAGGCCTTGTGCTTGACCGAGGATGAACGAAACACCATCTCGGTTTACAAGAAGGCGGCCCCGGGGGTGGTAAACATAACCAGCACTGTGTTGGAGAGGGACTTCTTCTTCAGGCTGGTTCCCAGGGAAGGGGCGGGTTCCGGAGCAGTAATTGACTCCAAAGGCTACATCCTGACCAACAACCATGTTATCAAGGATGCCAGGCGTATAGAGGTCACCTTGGCTGATGGGAGCAAATGGCCAGGAAGGCTGGTGGGCACAGATCCAGAAAACGACCTGGCCGTGATTCGCATAGAAGCGCCGGCTGAGAGGCTGAGGCCAATTCCCTTGGGCAGCTCTCAGGATCTCCAGGTGGGCCAGAAGGTCTTGGCCATAGGAAACCCCTTCGGCTTGGGTGAGACCCTCACCACTGGGATCATTTCCTCCTTGGGCCGCTCCATACGCTCCGAGGATGGTTCCTTCATGGAGGATCTGATTCAGACGGATGCGGCAATCAACCCGGGCAACTCGGGGGGGCCGCTTCTGGATTCAGAGGGAAAGATCATCGGAATTAACACGGCCATTTTCACCCCGTCCGGGGGCAGCGTGGGGATCGGCTTTGCCATTCCAGTGGACACTGCCAAGAGAATCATACCGGATCTGGTGGAAAAAGGTTACGTGTCCCACGCCTGGATGGGAGTGAGCCTTTTTCCAATGACCCCCGGTTTGGCCAAGGCCCTGGATCTGCCGGTGAGCAGGGGGGCCCTGGTGGTGGAGGTCATGAAAGGCGGGCCAGCGGACAAGGCAGGGCTCAGAGGTGGGAGCAAGATGGTTCAGCTGGGTAATGCCTTGCTGTCCGTAGGAGGCGATATTATCACGGCCGTAGACGGGCAAGCAGTTAACTCTTCCGAGGATCTGGTGCGAAGGATAAGAAAACACAAACCTGGGGAACAGGTGCGCCTCAAGATCCTGCGTGAAAAAAAGAGCGAGGAGTTGACCCTAACTCTTGGGGAAAGACCCAGGGGCAAATGAGTTCTATCCCTTGCCAGCGCAAGGCAAGGGCAGGGGTGAAAGGATCAGGAGGTGATGGCCATGACCGTGAATGAAGGACTCAGAATGGTGGCCGGAAGCCTTATTCTCATATCGGTCTTCTTGAGCCTGGTTTGGAGTCAATGGTGGCTACTTCTCACGGCCTTTGTGGGGGCAAATCTGTTGCAGTCCGCTTTTACCAGATGGTGCCTCATGATGAATTTCTTGAGAGCTTTGGGCTTCAAGGAGGGCTGAGCAGACCCCAGAGGCCCCTGGGCTGAGCCCAAATCCTGGCGGGCAAAGCTTGCAAGAACTTGCCAGAGACATGTGGCCATCTGAGAGCTGGAGAGATGTCATGGGCTGTCATGGGCGAAAAGGAATCCTGATACTTGTGGCAGCAGGGCTTCTTGGCCTGCTTTGGGCTTGCAACCCATATCTGGGCCCGGTGGGCACGGAAGATGGGGCCTTGGATACGGCCAGGGTCCTGAAAAGATGGGAAACTCTGGCGCTGGAGGCGCCTTCTGGTCCCTTAACCCTTGAGAGGGCCATCCAGGAGGCCCTTGGGGCCAACCCAGAACTGCGCCAGATACAAGAGAGGCTCTCAGCAGCAGCAGAACAGGTGCGTCAGGCTGAGGCGGCTTTCTATCCAAGGCTGGTCTTTGCCCAGGAGTTTTCTATCACAGACAACCCGGTCTTTGCATTCATGCAGTACCTCCACCAAAGAAGACTTAACTTTGCCATGGAGTTCAATGATCCCGGGGTACACCAAAACGTCTCCTCCAGGATCCAGGGGGAGTGGTCCTTGTTTGAGGGAGGTGCCCGCATCTACCAGCGTCGGGCTGCAGCTGGCCACAGAGATGCCACGGCTTCGGAGCTTCTGGCAGCCAGAAACAGGTTAGTGGCCTCCGTGACCGAGGCATATTTCAGGTGGCTTCAGTCTCTGGCCTTCTTGGATGTGGCGGAAAAGGCAGTGAATCTGGCCCGCATAAACCAGCAATTGGGAGAGGCAAAGCTGAGGGCTCAGGTGGCCCTGGAGAGCGATCTTTTGAGGCTTAAGAGCCGAACCGCCGAGGCCGAAGGCAACCGGGTGACGGCCCGCGCTGGAGCCAGAAAGCTCCAGGCCGCCCTGGAAAGATTACTGGCAAGGCCCCTCAGGGAGGAGGAGATTCCGGACCTCAGGGAACTGGCCCAGGCCGCTCCATCTCAGCAACTCAAGGAGACCAGTTCAAGGGAGCTTTTGGAAAAGGCCCTGATTCAAAGACCAGAGATCCAGGCAGCCCGTTTCATGATCCTGGCCGCAAGGCAGCGGCTAAAAGCCGCCAGAGCCGAACTGCTGCCCAAGGTGGGTGCCAGAGCCTGGTACTCTTGGGATTCAGAGGAACTCAGAGGAGGCGGGGAGAGTTGGCTGGCGTCCCTTCAGGCCACCTGGCCTCTTTTCCAAGGGGGAATAACCCTTTCCAGAATCAGGGAGGCCTCCTCCAGGCTGAGGGAGATGGAGGCCAGGGGAGAGCAGGTGGCCCTGGATGTGGCCTTGGAGGTGCACCAGGCCGCCATAGGGTTGGAGGAGGCCTCGGCCAGACTTGAGGTGGCAGCCAGCAGACGGGAGTTGGCTGGCAAGGCCCTGGAAGAGGTGCGTTCTCAATATGCCAGAGAGGTGGTGACAGTGGATGCGCTTCTGAATGCCGAACTGGAATGGAGCAGGGCTGAGGTGTCCTACAGTGCTGCCTTGTTCGACCAAAAGATTGCCTCGGCTGCGCTTAGGCAGGCCTTGGGGGAGTTCGCCCGTTGGGTGGAGGTGGGATCATGAGCCAGGACTCCCGATGGAAATCAGCGATCCTGGAGCCCTTGAAGGGGCTCGGTGTGGCAGCCTTGTTGGTGGTCATGATGCTTTGGCTCTCAGGAGCATTTGTGGAGAAGGTGGAGCCAGGACCTCCGGTACCTAAGGCCCCTCCACCTCCCCTCAAAACCCAAAGAGTGGAGCTTAGGAGTTTTCCCCTCATACTGGAGCAGATGGGCAGTTTGCGCACCAGAAACGAGGCCCAGGTCTCGAGTCGGATAATGGCCCAGGTCAAAGAAGTACACGTCAGGGAGGGCCAGGAGGTTACAGGACCTGACTCCCAGGGAGAGGGTGCCACGGTCTTGGCCAAACTGGACGACAGGGACATCCAGGCCAGGCTGAGGCAGGCTCAGTCCCAGCTCCAGGCCGTGGAGAGGGCACTTCCATCGGCCCGATCCAGGCTTCAAGCCGCCAGAGCTCAACTGGAGGCGGCCAAGGCCCAGGCAGTTCAGACAGAGGGGGATTTCAGGAGAATCCAGCAGCTTTATCAGGACAGGGCTGCCACAGGACAGCAACTGGAGCATGCCAGGGCCCAAAAAGAAGTGGCCGAGGCCAGGCAGCGGGCGGCCCTAGAAGAGGTACAGGCACTCCAGGCGGAGATTCACAGAATAGAGGCCCAGAGGCAAGAGGCCGAGGCAGCTGTGGCCGAGGCCAGGGTAATGCTCAGCCACACGAGAATCCAGGCCCCTTTTTCTGGAAAGGTGGTACGGAAGCTGGTGGAGGTGGGGGACATGGTGACTCCAGGCAGGCCTCTTTTCATCCTGGAGACCTCCTCCCAGCCTGAACTGCACGCCGTGGTCTCAGAGTCCCTGCTCCCTAGCCTCAGGGTGGGCCAAAGTTTGGAGGTGCAGGTGGACTCCCTGGATAGGACTCTGCAGGGCATGGTCCGGGAGATTACCCCCTCGGCAGATCCCACCACCAGGACGGTCCTGGTAAAGGTCAGCCTCCAGCCGGGAGAGGGGCTCATGAGCGGACTTTTCGGACGCATCCGAGTTCCCTTTGGCTCGTACCAGGCACTGGTTGTGCCTTGGCCGGCGGTCAGGCAGGTGGGGCAGCTCCATTTGGTGGATGTCAAGGGACCTGATGGCCACCCCGAAAGGCGTTTTGTGACTCTGGGCAATCTCCAGGGGGAGCTAATGGAGATTCTCTCGGGACTCAAAGAGGGCGAGGAGGTGGTCTTGCCATGAGCAGCCACGGGGTGCCCTCTCACAACTGGATCAACAGAATAGTGGCGGCTTTCCTTACAGGAAACCTGTCGGTCCTGCTGATCATTCTGAGCCTCATGGCAGGGGCTGTGGCCTTGAGTATCACCCCCAGAGAGGAGGACCCTCAGATAGTGGTCCCCCTGGCCGACGTGCTGGTGTCCATGCCAGGGGCCAGCGTGCAGGAGGTGGAAAGGCAGGTGGCCACTCGTCTGGAAAAGCTTCTGTACCAGATAGACGGGGTGGAGTACGTTTACTCCATGAGCATGCCTTCCATGGCAGTGGTGACGGTGCGTTTTTATGTGGGGGAGGACAGGGAGAGAAGCTGGGTCAAACTGCACAACAAGATCCAGGCCAACATAGACCAGGTTCCCCCCGGGGTCGCCGGCTGGGTGGTCAAGCCCGTGGAGATAGACGATGTGCCAATAGTGAATCTTACCCTCTACAGCCACAGATACAGCGACTACGAGCTTCGCCGCATGGCAGAAGAGCTGGAGATCCGACTGCAGGGGGTCAAAAATGCGGGCCGTACCTATGTGGTGGGGGGCAGGCCCAGGGAGATCACCATCAACATATCCCCACAAAGAATGGCCAGCCGAGGGGTTTCCATCCAGGACATTCAGAGGGCTCTCCAGGGGGGGAACATCTCTCTCCCAGCAGGCGAGCTGGTGCGAAGGGATGGTTCGGTCAGGCTCCAGGCCGGTCGTTTCCTTGAATCGGCCAGGCAGCTGGGGGAGCTTGTGGTGGGCGTTTCCCAGATGAGGCCAGTTTACCTCAGAGAGGTGGCCCACATAGAAGACGGCCCAGCAGAACCAGAGACCTATACACGCATAGCCTTTGGGCCAGCGGCCTTCACCAAGGGCGATCCGGCCCATGAAGCCGAGGCCTTGCCTCCCAACATAGAAAGGCAGACCGACTATCCCATGGTCACCGTAGGAGTGGCCAAGAGAAAGGGCACCAATGCGGTTTGGGTCTCAAGGGAGGTTCAGCGGGAGGCCCAGCGTTTCGCCAGGGAAGTGCTGCCTTCTGATGTGCACATGAGGGTCACCCGTGACTACGGAAAGACAGCCAACGAGAAGGTCAACGAGCTTGTAGAGGCCCTGTTCGTGGCCATTGTCATAGTGGTGGCCCTCTTGGCCTACACTCTGGGCTGGCGAGAGGGGATCATCATAGCCTTGGCCGTGCCCATCACATTCAGTTTTACTCTTCTTATCAACTACCTGCTGGGCTACACCATCAACCGGGTGACTCTTTTTGCCCTGATCCTCTCCCTCGGCCTTGTGGTGGATGATCCCATAGTGGACGTGGAGAACATTCACAGGCACTTCTCCATGAGGCAGCAGGATCCTTTCTCGGCCGTTCTCCACGCGGTAAACGAGGTGAGGCCTCCCATAATCCTGGCCACCTTGGCGGTGATCATCTCCTTTGTCCCTATGTTTTTCATAACAGGCATGATGGGGCCATACATGGCTCCTATGGCCTTAAATGTGCCTGTGGCAATGCTCATGAGCCTTCTGGTGGCCTTTACCATCACCCCGTGGCTTTCTTATCACATGCTTCGGCCTGTTTACCATAAGCCCCATGCAAAACCCTTTGTGCTGGAACAAAGCTCTCTTTTCCGTGCCTACAAAGCCGTGATGGAGCCTGTTTTCGCCCACAGAGCAGTGCGTCTTGGCGTCCTGGGCTTGGTCATGGTTCTGCTGGGCTTTGCAGGATGGCTCGTCCTGGATCGCCGCGTGCCCTTAAAGATGCTCCCCTTTGACAACAAGAACGAGCTTCAAGTGGTCATAGACATGGAAGAGGGCACCACCTTGGAGGCTACTGAGGCAGCCGCACAGGCCTTGGCAGGGTACCTTGTGAGAGTGCCTGAGGTAACCGATGTCACCACGTACGTAGGCACTTCAAGTCCCATGGACTTCAATGGACTGGTGCGCCATTACTATTTGAGACAGGGACCTCATTTGGCTGAGCTGCGCTTCAACCTGATAGAGAAGAAAAAAAGAGCCCAACAAAGCCACGCCATAGCCCTGAGGCTGAGAAAAGACCTCCAGGAAATAGCTCGGAGCCATGGGGCCAACATCAAGATAGTGGAAGTTCCCCCGGGCCCACCAGTGATCTCCACCATCGTGGCAGAGCTTTACGGTCCTCTGGGCACCCCGTACGAGTCCCTGGCCAGGGCTGCCAGGAAGGTGCGCTCTTACATGGAGAGCATGGAAGGGGTGGTGGATGTGGATGACGTGCTTGTGGCACAGCAGCCCAAGGTCATATTTCGGGTGGACCACGCCAAAGCTGCTCTCCACGGGATTGGGGCCCAAGCGCTGGTGGAAAGCCTTCAAGGAGCCGTGCCGGGACTGGCGTCCAGCTCCCTCAGACTGGAGGACCAGGTGAATCCCGTGAGGATACGCCTCAGACTCCCCAAGAGGGAAAGGGACCTGGAAGCCCACCTGGGGCAGCTCTTTGTGAAAGGCCTGTCCGGACAGGGAGTGCTTCTGGGCGAGTTGGGCAGTTTCGAGCTTTCCACAATAGAGCAACCCGTGTATCACAAGAATCTACAGCCAGTTGTGTACGTGTTCGGGGAGACCGCGGGGCTTCCACCGCCTGAGGCCGTTCTGGCTCTGGCAAAGCAGGTGAAGCAGGACAAGGAGCTGGAGGATTTTCGGGTGGAGTGGGCAGGAGAAGGGGAATGGGAGGTGACCCTGAGGGTCTTCAGGGATCTAGGCATAGCCTTCGGAGTAGCGATATTGGGAATATACATCCTACTGCTTTATCAGACCGGAAGCTATCTTTTGCCTGCCATCCAGCTCATAGCCCTGCCACTTTCGGTCATAGGAATATTGCCTGGTTTCTGGCTCTTGAATGCCCTTTCAGGAGGGCCTGTGGGGGGATGGGCCAACCCTGTGTATTTTACGGCCACAGCCATGATCGGTATGATAGCCCTTGCAGGCATAGCCACCCGAAACTCCATTCTCCTCATAGAGTTCGTGGAGGAAAGAAAGAAGGAAGGCAAACCCATAGTTGGCTCCCTGTTGGAGGCCGGGGCCCTTAGGACCAGGCCCATAACACTCACCTCCCTGGCCGCCATGCTCGGGGCCTGGCCCATCACACTGGACCCAATATTCTCAGGGCTGGCCTGGGCACTGATCTTCGGGCTGGCGGTTTCCACCCTATTTACCTTGGTGGTGGTGCCCATGGTCTATTACATGGCATATGCCAAGCGCTTTGAGCCCGTGGGGAAATAAACTCTGGGGGGCCACTGACTTTGAAAAACAGAGAGATCCTCAAGAAAACAGTGGGTTCACAGGTAAGAAGTAAGAACAAATGCTAACAGCTCAACGAGCGCACATGACGAAACTTTTCTTAACGTGTTGGACCTCATGGGGGATCCGGGTTTTGTTAAGGTCTTACGCATTGAGGCCTTGTCTCTTTTTGCCAGGGGTGCTTTTCGCCTGGGAGTTCATAGCGAAAGGATACAAAGAGAGGATCGGTTTTCTTGTCAGGCTTGCTGCTTGGAATCTATTGAGTACTATTTGCCCAAGGCGGGAAACAGCTCCCTTCTGACCCTTTCGATCCTGGAGAGCCCCTTTACTTCCTCTGCAAAAAGACAAACCTGATGTAAGCAAATGTGCTTATATTTTTCACGGATAAGAGCCATGTAGGGCCTTTGTTGCTCCCCCCGGCGAAACAAGAAATCCGAGTCGGAATCCTTGACCACATTATTAATGATCAGATCCTCCACCAGCAGTCCGAAAGGGGTGAGCTGGGCTAGAATTCTATCCACCTGCTGCACAGCCAGAGCTTCGGGTATGACAACAAGAACATAGGAGACTTGCTCCTGGAGGAAAGCCATGTCCTGGGCAGAGAGTTTCTCCCAATCTTGTATGGTCTTCAGGACCGATCTGCGACTTCTGTTTCCCAGTCTCAGCCTGGAGTAAATCCTGGGAGCTGCTCTTAGATGCTGGGAAAGCATGGCTGGGGTCTTGAGCAAACTCAAGGTGTGCCCCATGGGAGCAGTGTCCCAGATGATCCTCTGGAATCTCCCCTCCAGAGCCAGCTCACGGATGTGGTCCACCATGAATTCTTCTGCCAGCCCCGGCAGCACGGAGCCCATGAACTCCAGGAACTCAGCATAATCTATGGATACCAGAGCCGAGAAAACCTCATACACCTCCCTGCCGAACTTGCGGTCCCACATCTGGCAGATGTCCTGAAAACCCAATTCCCAGGCAAAGAGTTTAGCAGTGACCTCTGAGGGTTCTTCCAGGGGGCGGGGAAATTCAAAGATGTCGGCCAAAGAGGGTGTCTGATCCGTGGAAATCACCAGGGTTTGTTCCCCTTCGAGGGCGCACTGCAAGGCCAAAGCCGCCGCACAGGTGGTCTTGCCCACCCCTCCCTTTCCCCCAATCATCACCACCGGGCGTTCCCACATGACAGGTATACTATTCCCCCACCGCCCACTCTGTCCACCCATCTGGGAGAGCAGATCAACCACAAGAGAGAGTTGATTCTTGCCAGAGTTGGCTCCAACAGTATACAGGCCAGCAGGGGGCCGGGCTGCCCAAAGAGGGCTCAAGGGGAAACCAGTTCTTGGCTTGCACCCGAGAGTCTTTTAGGGGCAAAATAAGAGAACTTATGCGGATCTTTGAGCCCTGGTATGGAGCTCAGGGAGGCCACGCTGGTAGAGCCCTTGGCTCATGGTGGCTGAAAGCTCCTGGGAAGGGGAAAAGAGATTTCTTGGAAATGACTTGCTTCAGCCCTGGGTACCTGTCAGGGGACAGATACTTGCCCAGTCCCACTGGTAGGGAGGGTTGAGTTTACACTGGAGGGAAGATGGGACATAGCCTGGCCGAAAAACTCATCCAAAGCCACTTGGTAGAAGGCAGTTTGGAAAGGGGCAGGGAGGTGGGGATACGCATCGATCAGACCCTCACCCAGGATGCCACTGGTACGATGGTGTATCTGGCCTTTGAAGCCATGCAGATCCCCAGGGTCAAGACCCAGCTTTCAGTAAGCTACATAGATCACAACATTCTTCAGACCGATTTCAAAAATGCCGACGACCACAGGTACCTCCAGAGCAGTGCTGCCAAGTTCGGGGTGCTGCTTTCCCCTGCGGGCAACGGCATATCTCACCACGTGCACAGGCAAAGGTTCGGAGTTCCTGGCATGTCCTTGCTGGGATCGGACAGCCATACCACCACCGGAGGCTGCCTGGGCATGCTGGCCATAGGAGCCGGGGGGCTGGACGTGGCCTTGGCCATGGCAGGCAGAGCCTTCCACTTTGTCATGCCCAGGATCTGGGGTATCCATCTCAGCGGGAAGCTTCAGCCCTGGGTGTCGGGAAAGGATGTGATCCTGGAGCTTCTCAGGCGCTACAGCGTCAAGGGAGGCCTGGGGACCATAATGGAATTCTTCGGACCAGGGGTGGAAAATCTGGACATGGCTGCACGTGGGACTATCTGCAACATGGGGGTAGACATAGGGGCCACCGCAGCCATTTTCCCATCTGACGAGATCACCCGTGGATACCTGGCCCTGCAGGGCAGGGAGAAGGACTGGATACCCCTTCAGGCAGATGCAGATGCCAGGTACGATCAGGTGACGGAGCTGGACTTGAGCAGCATCGAGCCACTTGTGGCCTGTCCTCACTCCATGGACAAGGTGAGACCGGCAGCCGAACTGGGGGATGTTGAAATAGCTCAGGTCATAGTGGGTTCCTCCACCAATGGCTCATACAGGGACATAATGATGGCTGCGCTGGTGCTCAAAGACAGGCGAGTTCATCCGTCTCTAAGCTTTGATGTGAACCCAGGGAGCCGCCAGGTTCTGGAGAACGTTATCCTGATGGGTGGGCTACTCCATCTTGTGCACGGGGGGGCCAGGGTCCACCAACCAGGATGTCTTGGTTGCATAGGCATGGGTCAGGTGCCACCCACCGGCAGCAACTCCCTTCGCACCATGCCGCGAAACTTTCCCGGCAGAAGTGGCTCCAAAGATGACAGGGTGTATCTCTGTTCGCCTGAGACAGCGGCTGCATCTGGCCTCTTTGGTAGAATAACGGATCCGAGGGAACTTGGGGATTACCCTCAGGTGCCTTTTCCTGAGCGGTTCTCCTGGAGTAGTGACTGGTTCATAGCCCCGGCCCATGACCCCTCTTCGGTGGAGATAGTCCGAGGGCCAAATATCCAACCCTTCCCCCAATTCCCTCCTTTGGAGGAGGACATCGAGGCAGAGGTGCTCCTTGTGCTGGGAGACAACATCTCCACAGATCACATAATCCCAGCCGGTAATAGGGTTCTGCCATTGAGAAGCAACATCCCGGCCATAAGTCGGTTCGTTTTCGACATGGTGGACGAGACCTTCGCCCAGAGAGCCCAGGAGGCCAGAAGCGGGATCATAGTGGCAGGTGAAAACTATGGCCAGGGTTCCTCCAGAGAGCATGCGGCCCTGGCACCCAGATACTTGGGGATCAGGGTGAAGATAGCCAAGAGTTTTGCCAGGATTCACAAGGCCAACCTCATCAATTACGGAATAGTGCCCTTGGAGTTCTCTGAGCCGAGCCAATATCCCATGCTGAGCAGGGGCCAGAAAATCAAGTTTCCGGGGATCCGTAGTGCAGTCCTTCAAGGGGCTTCCCAGGTGAAGGCTTTGCTAGGGGACAAGGAGATCTTATTGAACCTGAAGCTTACCCCCAGGGAAAGGGAGGTCCTGGCCCAGGGAGGAGCCCTCAACTGGGCCAGAGAAAGATAGGATGCAAAATCTGACCTGATCCAGGCCATTCAGAAGGATCAGGGAGCTCAGGGGCCTGAGTTCGCAACCCGCTGGTCTTTGGCCATTCCCAAAGCTGGCAAGGACCCGAGAGGAAAGTCAGGCTGCGCTGGACACAAACCAGTTGACCCTCAGTCTGTTCCAGGATGTGGTGAAGGCAGCCTGCATAATCCGGTCATGGGAATAAATGCTGGCCAGGCCCGGTTGTGTCTTGTACATCAGCTCCTTTGCTCCAAGGGTCTCCACTCGCATTTGTCAGGGCCACAGTAAGAGCCGATATAATCTGCCTGAGGCCTGTACAGTTGAGGCTTTCCCTGAGCCTCTCCAAGACGCTCCTCTATGATGTGAGCCACCCAGCCGGCTGTCCTGGCAATGGCAAACACTGGGGTGAAAAGATCCTTGGGTATGCCCATGGCATGATAGGTGGGAGCGCTGTAAAAGTCCACGTTGGTGGGAATAGTGCGGCCCTTTAGTCTCTGGAATTCTTCTTTGGCGGCCCGTTCGATTTCCACCGCAAGCTCGTACCAATGGGTCTGGCCTTTTCGTTTTCCTATGGCCTCGGCCATGGGCTTGAGCACCTTAACCCTCGGGTCATCTACCTCGTACACAGCATGCCCCAGGCCCATGATGCGCTTTCCTTCCTGGAGTCTCTTGGCCACCCACTGCTGGGCCCTGTCCTTGGATCCAACCTCCTCCAGCATGATCATGACGCGGGTATTGGCTCCGCCGTGGAGCTCGCCTGCCAGGGAGGCTACGGCTGCGGCCACTGCCCCGTAAGTGTGAGATCTGGTGGAGGCCACCGCCCTGGCTGTAAAGGTGGAGGCATTGAAGGAGTGCTCTGCGTGAAGGATCAGGCAAACATCCAGATCCCGCTCGGTCTGGGGATCTGCCCTGTGCCCGGTGAGCATGCGTAGAAAGTCTGCTGCGTGGGGAAGCGATGGATCTGGTGGCACCACAGGAAGCCCTTTTCGGATCCTCTCCCAGGCTGCCACAATGGTGGGGAACGCACCTATGATCCTGAGCCCCCTGTCCACCTCCGCAGGCCGACTCTCGTCCCTGATATTGGTGTCATAGTCGGACAGGAAGGCCGAGGCTCCCTGGAGCACATCCATGGGGGAGGCCGAGGAGGGCCTCAGTCGCATGGAATTAATGATGGCCTCCGGGATCTGCCTGAAGTAAGCCAGCCTGGAGGAGAACTCCTTTAGCTCCTGAGGGGATGGGAGCCTTGCTTCCAAGAGAAGGAAGGCTGTCTCCTCGTAAGTTGAGTTGGCTGCCAGATCCAAGACATCGTAGCCCCTGTAGATGAGCACACCCCTCTTAGGGTCTATTCCGCATATCAGGGTGTCGGCCACTGGGATATCCCTGAGACCTATGTTTTTTATGTTTGTTATGCACTCCATGGAAACCCCCTCCATTGGTTGGTCTTCTGCCAAAGATCATGCATTCTTGGATGACTCTGGGCCGAGATGATACCTTTGACTAAAATCCCTTTCATATTTCTCCATACAACAGGCTGCTTACACTTGTCAAAGATAATCCGGGGCTGCCCGTGGCTGCAAGGCAAAACTCATGGGCTTACTAGCCTATTCAGGATATGCTATAAGAAGCTCGTGGGAGACGGATTCAGATGTGCTCTGGAGGAGTCATGAGGGCGCAACTCAAGACAGCCCCAAGAAAAAAGAGGCCCAAGGGGTCAAGGGAACTTCGGGTGTACAGGAGTTGGTGCAAACGTTGCGGGATCTGTGTGGAGTTTTGCCCCAAACAAGCCTTGGAAAGGGATGAGGCGGGTTATCCGCGTTGGAAGGAGCAGAAGGCCTGCGTGCTTTGCAGGCTTTGTGAACTTAGATGCCCAGATTTTGCCATAGAGGTGCTGGGGGAACAAGGGGGGAAGGATGAGCCCGAGCAGTGAGTCCTCCAGGGCAAGGCTGATCCAAGGTAACGAGGCCTGTGCAGAGGGAGCTGTGGCAGCCGGCTGCAGGTTTTATGCAGGTTACCCCATCACGCCTTCTTCGGAGATAGCCGAGGTGCTCTCCTACAGGCTGCCGGCGGTGGGGGGTACCTTCATCCAAATGGAGGACGAGATCGCCAGCCTGGGTGCAGTGATCGGCGCTTCTTTGGCCGGAGTGAAAGCCATGACCGCCACAAGCGGACCGGGTTTTTCCCTCATGCAGGAGCACATAGGCTTTGCATGTATGGCCGAGGTGCCCTGTGTGGTGGTCAATGTCATGCGAGGGGGGCCCAGCACCGGGCTTCCCACCCATCCTTCCCAGGGGGATGTGCAGCAAGCCAGATGGGGAACCCATGGAGACCATCCCATAATAGCCCTTACTCCCTGGAGCGTGAAGGAGTGTTTCCTGCTCACGGTAAGGGCCTTTAACCTATCGGAAAAGTACCGCACACCGGTCATACTGCTCATGGACGAGGTGGTGGGGCACATGAGGGAAAATGTTGTGTTGCCCGAGGCAGACTCATTGGAGGTCATAGACCGGGTCAAACCCAATGTGCCCCCTGAGTGGTACATCCCGTACGAGGACACGCCTTTTGGGGTCCCGCCCATGGCCCCCTTTGGTGAGGGCTACAGGTATCATGTCACGGGCCTCACCCATGACATCAGAGGCTTTCCCACCCTCCGTGAGGATGAGATCCAGCCCTTCATGAGCCGGCTTTTCCGCAAGATATGGACCCACCTGGAGGACATTCAGACCTGGGAGACCTATGAGATGGAGGATGCCGAGGCATGCATCGTGGCGTACGGCTCGGTGGCCAGAGCAGCCAAGAGGGCCGTTGTGGAGGCCAGGTCAAGGGGCATGAGGGTAGGGCTCCTGAGGCTCATAACCATATGGCCCTTTTGCAGAAGGGCTGTGGAGTCTGTGCTGGGAAGGTGCCGGGTGATAGTGGTGCCAGAGATGAACCTGGGGCAGATCTCCAGGGAGGTGAAGAGGGTGGTGCAAGGCAGGGCCAGGGTGCTTACGGTTAGCAAGGCCCTGGGCAGGCTCCTTACACCCCAGGAGATCCTGGAGCCCTTGGGGGAGGTGCCCAGATGAACGGTGAACAGCGCCTCATTTATCAATACCTTCGCCACGACAAGAAGTTTCCCCATGTTTGGTGTCCAGGCTGCGGCAATGGCATAGTGTTGGGTTCTCTGATTCGCACTGTGCACAAGCTGGGGCTTTCCAAAGATGAGGTGGTGCTGGTCTCTGGAATAGGCTGTGCGGGCAGGCTTCCGGTATACGTGGATTTCAATACATTACATACAACTCATGGCAGGGCTCTTACCTTTGCCACCGGGATAAAGCTGGCCAAGGCCCAACTGAAGGTGATAGTGATAATGGGTGACGGAGACGCCACGGCCATAGGGGGAAATCACCTGATTCATGCAGCACGGCGCAACGTGGATCTGACGGCAATAATAGTCAACAACAACATATATGGGATGACCGGAGGCCAGTCCTCCCCCACTACTCCCCATGGACTCAGGGCCAGCACCTCCCCATACGGACATGCGGAACATGCTTTTGATATATCCCGTCTGGCAGAGGCTGCGGGAGCCAGCCTGGTCGCCCGCGGGACCATCTATCACGTGAATCTGTTGGACAAGCTCTTTGAGAAAGCAGTGGAGAAGGTGGGCTTTGCTCTGGTGGAAGTCATAAGCCACTGCCCTACCCACTTTGGGAAATTGAACCTGCTGGGTGGACCACTGCAGAGCATGCATTGGATGGCGGAGCATGCCGTGCCAGTGGAAAGGGCCAAGAAATTGAAGGCTGAAGAACTACAAGGTAAATTCCGGATTGGGGTCTTGGTGGACAGGGACATGCCGGACTACCAAAGCGAGTATCAACGTGTCAGGGAAAGAGCCACCGAGGCTGTGCCTTACCGCATAGATCCTCAAGAGGTCTCTAAGATGCTGGAGTCTCATCAGATCTATTGATTCCAGGGGCTGAACAGATGGCTGAGCGCTACGAGGTCAGGTTTAGCGGCACGGGTGGGCAGGGGGTAGTACTGGCAGGCATGATCCTTGCCGAGGCAGCAGGGCTCTTCGGAGGAAAGCATGTGGTACAAACGGTCAGCTATGGCCCGCAGGTGAGGGGTGGTAACAGCAATGCCGAGGTTGTGATCAGTGAAGAGGAGATAGACTACCCAAGGCCCCTTGGCCTGGACCTCCTGGTGCCTTTCACCCAGCAGGGTTGCGACGAAGGGGCCAGGCTTCTGAAACCCAAGGGTGTTGTGCTTCTGGATCCTGAACTGGTGAGCCAGATGCCGGAGGGGTGGGTGGCATCTCTTCCCCTCAGGAAGACGGCCCTGGAAGCCACGGGAAGGGCCCAGATGGCAAATGTGGTCTCCCTGGGGGCAGTTGTAGTGCTTTGCCCCCATGTGGACCTGGAGGCCATGAGCGCTGCGATAAAGGAGAGGGCACCCAGGGGATTGGAAGAAGTTTTCATCAAGGCCCTAAACGCTGGTTACGAACTGGCCGATGCCATGCGTGCCAAGATTTCCTTTAGGGAGGCTGCCTCCCCTGAGGATTAAATTATGATGTTAACCCCTGGCCCAAGGCCTGCAGAGGCTTGGCAATCTCCCAGGTAATAAGGCTCACCTGGCCTCCAAGGTCTCGCCGAGAAAAACCGGTTGCGGCCGTTGTGGACGCAAGACCGCTCTTCGGTGTGCATCACGACACGGGTGCACTCCTCAATCTGTCTGATGTCGGCCCGGCCATGGACTAGGCCGTCGGGTCACCAAGCCGCTGGTCCAAATGAGCGCCAGCCCCCCAGTCAGAAGCCCCACAGTCATCTGAGCTGACGGGGAATCCAAGTGATTCGCAAGGACGAATCCGGGAATACTCACCCCCAGGAACACCAAGGGGGCCACCACGAACATGGACCAGACCTCGCGGCACAGCCTCTTGGCCAGGAGTGCAGGAAGGACCAGGCATCCGAAGGTATAGAGCATCCCAGCGGAACGGATGGAGAGGCCCACGGTCAACCCGAGCCATGCGCACACCGCAGCAGACCAGATTCCCGTCCGCATCCCAAGGGCTTCGGCCATGGGGCGGTCCATGGAAAGGAGCAAAAGCGGGCGGTGAAAGAATACGAGTATCCAAGCGGTCATTATCGCAAGGGAACCGAACACCCAGACGTCCGCCGCCGTAGCCCCGATGATGCTCGAGGAGGCCAGGCGCTGGATCTCGTCCAACCCGTGTGGGCTGTGAGCCAGGATCAAGCTGGAAATACTCCCTGAAAACAAAAACACCCATCCGGTTACCGCCTCGTGGCTTTCCCCTCCTGAGTCGTTCCCGCGGGCTGTAACCAGGGCCGCGCCCACGGAAAAGGCCACCGCCATGGCGGACAAGAACAAGTCTGACCGGGACCAGTGTTGGGCATGGTGCCCCAGCATGTCTCCCAGCCAAAGAGCCCACGCAATACCTAGTCCCGACGCCTGGGAGACCGCCGCGCCGATGAAGATCTGATCCCGCGCCACCACTATGACGCCCACTTGAGAAAGAAGCAACCCCATGGCCCATCCCGCCAGATAGGTGTTCTGAAACAGACCCCACGAAGAGAGGAAATCGTGGATCATGGGGCCACCTCCGGCGGGCCTACGCGCACGCACACGCTCCCCGAGGGTTCCAGCGTCACTGCCACCGGCACCCCGTACGCGGAGGCGAGTACAGCCGGCCCCAGCGTCTCGCTAACGGGCCCTGCAGTCACCCGGCCGCCCTTGAATACCGCCGCATGGGTCCCGAATCGCATGGCGATTCCCAGGTCGTGGGTCACAAACAGGATTGTCAGTCCGTCCACTCGGTGAAGGTCTGCCACACATCTCAGGAATGCGTCCTCGGTGGACAGGTCCATTCCGTTGGTCGCCTCATCCAGGATGAGAAGGCTCGGTCGGCGAATCAGAGCCCTGGCCACCAGGGCCCGCTGCCGTTGTCCCCCGGAGAGGGAAGAGTAGTCGCGACCGATCATCTCCTCGAGCCCGACCCTGCCCAGAGCCCACCGAAGGTCCTCTTCCCGTTCCTTGCGGTTTCTTCTGAGGCCCACCAGCCCCAGCGAGACGAACTCCCGAACCGTGGTGGGCACTGCCAGATTCAAGTCGCAGCGCTGGGGCACAAACCCGACGCGCTGCCGACCAGCCCGCTCGGGATGGCACCACAGAGTGCCCCCAGTGGGGGATAGAAGTCCAAGGATGGCCCTCAGAAGCGTGGTCTTTCCCTCGCCGTTGGGCCCCACAAGGAACCAGAACTCCCCAGACCTTACCTCCATGCAGACCTCGCGCAGAACCAGCCTTTGGCCATAGCCCAGAGACAGGTCCGTGGCCCTAAGCATGACCCTCTCATCCTGGATCATCCATATGCCTCCACCAGAAAACCATGAGCAACCGCCGCCGCGATCGGCCGCACAAGTTTCCTGAGATCGGGATCCTCCTGAAGGAAGGACAGGGAACCCCCGGACATTCACCTCATGGCCTCAGCGCGCTGAGAACCTCTTGCACATTGTGGTCCACCATGCCCAGGTAGTCCCTGGCCTCTGGCACCGACTCCACCTGGTGGGCCATTCGCGCAATCCGGGCACCCGTCCGTTCGGCCAAGAACCGGGCGTGGCGCGTATCGAAGTACGGCACCGTGAGAATCACCTTCACCCCTTGGGCCTTCATGGCTTGGATCAATTCCCCTAGATGCTTTGTCGTGGGAGAGATCCCTGGTTTGGGTTCCATGAAACCAACGACACGGATCCCGAACCGTCGAGCGAAGTAAGGCCAAAGGTTATGATCCGCCACGACCTTTACACCAAAGTGGGGCATCATGGCGCCAAGCCAGCCGCCTAGGAGATCGGTCTGTCCTTGCTCGGCCAGAAATGGCTGTAGTTTGCCATGCTCGAACAGGATGGCCAGTTTCTCGAAGTCATACCGCGCCGCCAGTCTTTCTCCCACCAAAGCCTTGGCCACTTTATCCCGAAAGGAGGAATATCGTTCGTGGAACAACGCGCGTTCCTGGGGACGAATCTCGCTCAATCGGTCCCGGATGAGCCTTGCCACGGCAAGGCCATTGATGGGGTCCAGAAGGTAATGTGGATTGCCCCCCGGGTGAACGTCACCCATAGAGCGGTCCACGTGTCCGGTGGGCACCTCCAACTGCGAGATTGCTGACGACGCATCCACAAACCCTCTGGCGCCCGGGACCACTTTGGAATTCCGCGCGTTCTGTATGATGAGCGGAGCCCACCCTGACTCCAGATCCAGTCCAGTCTGAACGAAGATGTCCGCCAAGCTCAAGGCCTTGACAAAACTTGGCTTGGGCTCCAGGAAGTGAGGATCCTCGCTTCCCTTCCCGAAGATCGTGAGAGAGACCCGCTCCCCGCCGATTTCTTGAACCAGGCTGCCTAGATCCGGGGTGGTGACGCACACGCGCACGGGCTCTCCTTTGGCCTGTACTGGCAGGAGGCAGGCTGCCACCGCACAGACGAATCTCAAGGCCTTTCCTGAGAGGTTTCTGAGTCCATTGCTTTTGATCATACTCTTCTCCTTTTCTGATCGTTTCTGGGAGGATCCATGGCTTCAGCCACATGGGGGCCAACCTGGCGCAACATCTCGACCAAAGGGCCCAGCAGTCGTCACCCCAGAAAAGTGCCTCCTCAGTACTGGTGCACCGGGTGGGCCCCCAGCAGGAATTCGAACCCGAACCAGACGGAGTGGGCCTCTCGGCCTTTGAGGTGGCTAGCGCGGTCGTAGTTGTACTGAAACCTGAGGCGAGAGAACTCCGTCGGTTGCCAGAGCAAAAGTGGCGAGAGGCGATGGCGGTCGTCCCGAAAAGGGTCCTGGGATCTGGCGATGAATTCCTCCTCCTCCATGCTCCGTCCGATTCCCGAGGCGAACTCGTAGCGCAGTCCAGCCGCCCACGGCCGCCGGATCCCCCAGAGGAGCTGCGTATAAAACCCCCAATCCCGCAGGGTGCTGGCAGGTATGCGCTCCCCGTCATGCGCAAATCCGTCCGCATGGAATGCCCTATACATGACCTCGCTTTGCCAGGTCAGGAAGGGCCACCCCCGTGCCGCATCCCGCGGACGCCATTTGAGCGTGAGGTCGGCTCCATAGATCCAAGTGCGGCCATCCGTACCCGAGTTGTTGGGGCCGTATAGGCCGGAAAGACCCAGGCGTGCAGAAACGGTATGGCTCACATCAAAGGCGTTGATCCAGCGGCCCGAGTAAACCAGATCCTTGAGGGCGCGCACGTCCCTGTCCAGGATGGGCCTGCCCCCGATCCCTTCCTCGTGTTCCTCTCCCCCGCCGTGATGGTGATGGCCTAGTCCCTCGCCTAGGAAGCTGGGCATAGTGCTGCCCCGCGGGTCCTGCACTCCCAGGCGGACCTCGCTGGACCAGGGGAGGGGCGTGAGCCATCCCAGCCGGATGCCCGTGTTTCGCATGCCATCACCTCCAAACAGACGGGTGTTGATGACAGGTTGATCGATCCAGGCCCAGGAATGGGGGTGCGTCGGGTTGATGAGACCGAATTCCGTGAGATAGTATCCGGCCTTGGCCTGGAGGCCCCATGGCAGGGTGGTGGTAGTGGCGAAGGCCTCCTCCAGCTCCAACCCCTCTTCCGTCACCACCAGATGGGACTCAGCGGTGAAATAGGGATCCACGGCCCCGAGCATTGACAGTTCCAGTTGTTGAAAGGTGAAACCCCTTCGCTTGGGGTCATGAGCGCCCCCCTGAAGGATCTCAATCTGCTCGGAGCGTTTGGTCGAAGTGCCTCCCGCAACGTTCACGACCGCCGATAGGTCCATGAGCCGAAGGGTCGCTCCGCCAATTTGTTTGGAGAGAATGTCGCCTGCCTCCGAAGAGGACGCTTGGATCTTAGCCGACTGCGCCTCCTTTACTGCTTTGTCTAGGTCAGAAGCGGCGGATGTGGCCGCATTGTTCTCCCGCACTTTGCCCTGGAGTTCTGCGAGCTGCTTTTCCAGCGCCTCGATGCGGCGATCTTTCTCCTCCAAGGCCTGTCGAAACTCTGCTTGGACTTTTTGGATCTCCTGCTTCAGGGATTCAATGTCCGAGACCCGGGATTCCGCGTATCCGATTGCGACGCCCAGGTACACACATGCAAACACCGCCATTATAGCCACCACAAGCGCTTGTGTCCGTGACATGATCTTGCCCTCCTCTCCCATATGGCAACAAGACTCCTGCCGTGGGCCGCCCGGACAATTTTCGCCGTTCGCCGCAGGAGCACCTTGGTTTAGTGGCGTATTGGGAATTAAAATGGGGGAGGGCCTCTTGGCACCGACACACAGGAGTCAAAAACAGCCTTGCGCGAAACTGAAATCTGGCAATGGGCTTTCACTCGGAGCGCTGGGAGCCAACTGATGACCATTGTTCCAGCGGATAGTAGGTTCTGGCTCTGGAGCGCTGCCCTGCAAATGGAGCATCTCGAAGGGTCGTGACCGTGTTCCCGATCACTCCGCGCTGCTGAAAGAGTTTCGCCGTTGCCATGTTGCGAGCAGATGGAAATGTACGATGTCCAACTCTGAGGATGAGCGTAGCTAGCGACCTCTAGCTCGTGGAGTAAAGGCAAGGCTAGGTGGGCCATCACGATAAAAAGCCCGAATGCTGATTTCCAGGAGCGAGGACTTAGGAATCCTTTGACAAGCAAACACATGCCACTAAACCTGAACGAAAGATCTTCCGAGTGTGCACAATGACACGGCTCCCAATGTGGCACCAAAGCCTGTTGGCTAAGGGCTAAAGCCACACCTAAAATTGGCACCTCATTGGATATTTTTGGAAGAGCCGAGCCAGTGATTGCAAACGCAGTTGCAGTATACGTTGTGGCCACTCAGAGATCAAGCTTTGATGCAAAAGGTTTTGCAAAAGATGAAGGGTTGGATATCTTGTGGGAAAAGGAGGCTGCGATGAAACGCAACACATCTCAGAGGGCAGCCATTGAACAGGTCTTCATCCGTGAGAGTCGACCCTTGGCTGTTGAGGATGTCTTGAAGATCGGTCGCACTATCGTTCAGTCCTTGAATCAGGCGACGGTCTATCGGAATCTGAAGCTTTTAACGCAAGCAGGGTGGCTCGCCAAGGTCAACCACCCGCTCATCGGGACCCTGTATGAGAGAACTGGCAAAGACCACCACCACCACTTCCATTGCCGAATCTGTCGGAAGGTGTTCGACGTTCCCGGCTGTGCCCTGAACGATAAAGACGCCTTGTCGAGGGGGTTTGTCACGGAGAATCACGAGGTCTTTCTTTTTGGGATCTGCCCGTCCTGCGCGACTTAAGAGATCCCCATGTCATAGAGGGGGAGGTTCTTTGGATCTGCCGTCTGCACGAGGCAACGCCAAGGTCTCTTTCAGTGGCGTGGAGTACATATCCGGTTTTGTCCAAGCTCATATTGTCCCCCATACCAATGCCACGCGCAGGGATGGCTGCCTCCATAAAAAAAGCGAAAAGTGCTGAATTTGGGCCAGGCCAGATTTGGCCAATTAGCCTGGCTGAGAAGAAGTTTCCTCCTATGGTGGTGAGCCTGAGGTAAACCTGCCCGAGGGCCAGGCGACAAATGGGTTAAAGGTGGTTCTTTGAGACCAGGAGGATCAAATGAAAACAAATGGGATTGCCAGGAAGTGGCGTGACACATGGGCAAAGAGCCTTTCCAAGGGGCTTTTCAGAGGCGGGATGGTTTTGGCATTTCTGGGGCTGGCTCTGGGGCTTGTGGGATGTGCTGCCACAGGAGGAGCCGGAGGTGCACTTCTGGGCTATGGAATAACGGGTAATGCCAGGGGAGCTGCCCTGGGGGCCGGGGCGGGAATGCTTGCAGGTTCCCTTTTTGACGCAGGGGTCATAAGGCCCCATCCTTATTCATACGGTCCTCCGGCCTATTACGGGCCTGCACCTGGAAGATGGGTTTACGTACCCGGATACTGGGATGCTTATGGGCGTTGGATCCCACCTCATCGTTACTGGGCGCCTTACTGAGTGAGAATAGGTAAGCTCCAGGTTCTCTTAGGGCATGGAGGGCACCTGGCAGACAGGTGCCCAAATTTTTTTCAAGATCTCCTCAAGAGATAAAGGCCGGGCCCGGGTAACCCAGGCCAGGGGCCAGGGCCAGAAAAAAGGGGCTCTTCCCTGTGAAAAGGCTTTCCTAGCAAGCGATCAGGATGGCCTTGCTCTCAAAGACTCCTTCTTGCTCTTTGTTGGCTTCTTTTGGGATGGGATAGGTCTTTTCCCCCCAAGGCTTTGCTTCCGTAGGGCTTTCCAACGACCCTAACTCTTGTATGATAGAGCTTGATCTTGGGGTTTCTAGAAGGGGCATGCCTGGGCTTGCTCCAAGAGGTGTGTTCAGGGCCATCACCAAAAACAGAGGGCCTGTTTTCCCCTGGAATGCAAGACAAGGAGGAGAAGTCTTGACAAGACAAGAGATTCAGAAGGCCTTGGAGATCTGGAAAAAGGCATGGGAACAACACGACTTGGCCGGGGTCATGGCCTTGTTTCACGAGGAGATATCCTTTGAGAACTGGACGGGCGCAAAGGTAAGAGGCAAGCAAGCCCTGGAAAAAGCCTGGAGCTCATGGTTTGCACAGCATGGTGGGTTTAGATTTCAGGAGGAAGAAACCTTCGTGGACGAGGTGGAGCAGAAGGTCCTTTACAGATGGAAACTGGAATGGCCCTCCCCAGAGAGAGGCTACCAGGGCAAGCCCGAGGTGCGCCGCGGGGTGGATGTTATCCATTTTCAGGATGGAAAGATCATCCGCAAATTGACCTACTGCAAGACCACCCTGGAAATTGAGGGTTTCAGGGTCAGGCTTGTTCCAGAAGATGATAAGTCTCAAGAATCAACCTCAGGGGCACTCTAGAGGCAAGCGGGCAAGCAAGGCTGGGCATCCCTTTTGCGCGCTCAGATCAAACCAGATGTTGGCCAAGCTCAGAAGACTCAAAATGTTTCATCGACATTTTCAGGGTGCACCTTGATCCATTTCACAAGAGATTCCTTGAGAAACAAAATATCCTTCAGCTCCTGGCTGCATATGGAATAAAGCTCCTCTCGAGTCACCTCATGATAGAAATGCACCATCCTGTTCCTATAGCCAGCCAGAATCCTCATGATCTGAGCCGATTCGTGAGAAAGGACCCCTTTATTTTCCAATTCATCAGCTATTTTCTTGTATTCTGTAACTCCTTTTCCAAAACATTTGGCCAGGATGTGTCTGCCCAAATCCAAGATGGCTTCCAGCACCCTTCGCACACAGGCTTCCGCACTCCAAACATTTCTCCGGTCTGAAAAGAACTCCTCGGGATTTCCCAGCGGGAGGCTTTGAATCTCCTCTATCATCTGGGATATGTAATCGAGCCTTTGAACCAGTATCCTCTTGTTCAATTTGGTGGGTGTCATGGGGAAACCTCGGGCTCGCCAAGTACGAGTCTTGATCGATCTCGCTCCAGAGGCTCTAGATCCCCTGCTCTTCTAAGAATGTAAAGATCATACTGATCAGCCAAGTATTCGTCACAACAAAAGACCCTCTCACCCCTGATGATCTCTGCGGCCAGGAAAGGATCCACCTCATTGACTAGACAGAGGTCAATGCGCTCAACCCCCAAGATGGCCTCGATCTCCAGAGACAGTAAGACCTTTTCTCGCACCGAAAGAGAGGATCCGGGCTTGAGCTTAATACCTATGTCCACATCCGAGCCGCCTTCGTCCAATTGGGCGATACTGCCATCCAGAAAATCCTTGACCTCCTTAGCCCGGCTTCCGAAGGAGTAAATGATTTCAATTTCGTACTTGGAGCATAAATTCTTTAGATATTCTTGGATTTCATTTAAACTAGCCATTCGTTCCACCCCCGATGGCACTTTAGCATCGGTTCAAATCAGGAGCAAGTTTTCACTCCGCTGGGATCGTTTGGCGCATGCGGCTACCGCCAAGCTTTCCATTGTCTGGAAAAACATCCGGCCCAGGTTACAAAAATCCTTGTTTTTGCAAAGAGCCCATGGAAATTCGATTTTCTTGGTAGAGTTGCCTTGTGGCTCAGCTGGAGTAAATTCAAATTATGGAGGTGCAACATGATGGGCCTTGAGGAGCTCAGGGAAAGGAAGGATATATTGATTGAGATAGACTGGGAGCTGACTCCCCTGGAAGCCGTTGAGATGTTTGATCACAGGGCTGGCGGGCTCAAGTCCAGGCTCCAGGTGAGGAGTCAGAACCAGAAACATTATTTTTTTTGCGTGGACAATTGGCAGGAAACGCCGAGGGTGGTTCTCAAGGAACGCTCTGTCAAGGAATCCCGAGTCATAGCCCAGATCTCAGCCCCCCAAGAGCTTCTGCAAGAGTGCATCAGGCAGTACGGGGGTCGCCGTGGGCTCTTCCCTCCGAGCGAGGCCTTGAAAAACTGGTTGAGGCAAAGCCTCTTTGCCGGGAACCCCTGTGGAGTTTCCTGATAAGTTATGCTTTTCAGATTTCCAGGAGTTTTTGGATGTCCGGGTGCTTTCTCATCACTTTTATGAACTGATTGGTCCTTCTCTCCAGACGCCTTCGGAAGACCTGGAACACCCGTTTCATGACTAGATATCCCCAACGGGGCTCTTTCTCCAGGATGTCCAAGAAAGCCTCCCCTGATATGGAGAGCACCTGGGAGGGCTCTGAAGCCACGGCATAGGTGGTATGGCGGCCATCAGGCACCAGGGAAGACCACCCAAAGCAGTAACCTCTCTTTATGGAGCCCAAGGAAATTATGATGTCTTGGGCGATTTCCACCTCCAAGAGAACCTTTCCCTCCTTGAGCATGTAGAAGTAATGGGCTCGGGTTCCTTCCTCGAATATCATGGCTCCAGAGCCATGTTCACTCAAGCGAATCTGTGGCACCATCTGGTCTAACAGGGATTCTGGAAGTCCCTGAAGAAGAAGTATTTCTTTTAAATCGGACGGAGAAACCATTGGTTGCCTCCCGCAAAAGCTTGGCTCTGGCCTTTGTCTCAGCCCAATAAGAAGAGCAGAAATAGGAAAAGAATGGCCATGGCTGCCCCCAGTCCCACGGGTAAGGCCCCTGAAGCCATGGCCCTTCTAACCTCTCTTGCCTGTACAAGCAGTTGCTCCCTCTCCATGCCCTTTAGCTTCCAGAGGGGAAATAGAAAAATCAGCGCCAGGCGAGAAGGCCCGTCTTGAGAGAACCGGCCCAGCCCGGCTGCCAGCCCATGGACCAGCAGCCTTTCCCCCAAAACACCAAGCCTGGGAAGAAGACCTTCCAGTGCCCTGTACAAGGCCCTGGCACCTTTCCGATAGAACCAATCTGCATCCAGATTTGTGGCCCTCATCTCCGCAGGGTATATGCCCGAGAGAATAAGAAGAGTGAAGGCCAAAGAAGAGTAAAAGAGCAGCTGGCTCTGGCCCAGAACATGCCCTGGGCTGTAAGGAGCATACTCCACAGGGTAAGGCAGAAGGCTGTAGAGAAATCCCGGAGCCGAGCCTATGAACACGCAAAGCCCTGCTGTAAGCCCCATGGCCAGAAGCATGTGAAGGGGAGCCTCTTTGGGCCTGAGCCCGCTGTCGTGGGAGAAGAAGGCGAAGTAGGGTATCTTGATCCCGGCGTGATGAAAAACGCCGGCAGAGGCGAAAAGCAAGATGAACCATATCACCCGCATGTCTCCCAAGGCGGCTGCCTCCATGACCATGGACTTGCTCACAAAACCGCTGAACAAGGGAAAGGCGGAGATGGAGGCTGCCCCCACCATGCAAAAGATGCAGGTCAGAGGCATGGTGCGGTAAAGCCCCCCCAGGTCCGTTGCATTGATCCGGCCGGTTCTGTACATCACCGCTCCCATGGACATGAAAAGAAGGGCCTTGAAAAGTATGTCGTTGAAGGCGTGGCTCACGGCGCCGTTAAGAGCCATAGGTGTGCCTATTCCTATGCCGCAGACCATGAAACCCACCTGGTTTATGAGGCTGTACGAGAGAACTCTTCTGAGATCGTTTTCTATGACAGCGTAAAAGATGGGAAACGCCGTCATGGCCGCTCCGATCCAGATAAGGGCTGGAGTTCCGGGAAACCCCCTTGCCAAGGCGTAAACAGCGGCCTTGGTGGTGAAAGCGCTCAGAAAGACAGTTCCTGTGACCGAAGCCTCGGGATATGCATCTGTGAGCCAGGCATGAATCCCCGGCCAGGCGCAGTTGACTCCTATGCCCAAAAATATCAAGAGGGAAGCTGGCCCCTGAAGTCCTAGAAAGCCGAACTCCACAGAGCCTGTTTCACACACGTGCAAGACTATTCCGGCCATGAGCAGCAGCCCGCCTGCCACATGCACAAGCAGGTAGCGGAAGCCTGCGGCCAGGGAGGCCTTTGTGCGTCTGGCCCAAATGATGAAAACAGAGGCTATGGACAGCAACTCCCAAAACACAAAAAGGGTAAGTAGGTCTCCTGCAAACACGATTCCCAGGGCGCAGCCAGCATAAGCCAAGGCTGCTCCCATCTCCAAAGAGTCCTCCACGTGAAGAGAATAAAGAAATCCAAGAAAGGCTATGAGGTGAAAAATGTAACCAAAGAGCAGACTCAATTTGTCTACCCTTATTAGCACCAATGTGTATCCAAGACACTCCAGGCTCCAATGTAACCCCTCTTCCCAGTGAAGCAGATTCACAAGACCCACCACCGGCACCAATAGCAGCAGACCCTTTCTGGTCTTTCCCTTGAGAAGGGGCGCCAGAGCAGCTCCCAGAAAGAATAGAAGAAAAGGAGCCACAGGCTCACTCATAGTAGTCCTCTTTGCGCATGACCAGGGGTCTCAGCACATACTTTGCTGCCAGCACCAAGGCCACACAGGCCACAAAACCGAAGGCAGCATAAAAACCCGGCCACTCTTCCCAGGGGAAGATGGTGTGACGGTGTACCACCACTTCGGCCAACAACAGTGCTCCCAGCCAGGGATAGTAGGCCCCAAAGAGCCTCTTGATATTCTGGGGTTTGTCAAAAAGATACGGGCCCTCCTGTTGAAACTTTTCTCCCATGACCATCTCCTCACAAAAGAGTCTTCCAGAAGATAAGCCCCAGGTACAAAACCCCTGCCGCCAAAGCAGCAAAGAAAAATTTCCTGTAACCCGCCACCGGCTCATGGGCCAAAACCATGCGGTGTTCTTGATGGTGTTCCCCCATTTTCAGCTTCCCCAAACCTGCCTGACCGCTACGCTAGTAAGATCCAGGATCACTCCCGGAAACAAGAAAATTATCACGCATCCCAATGCAGTGAGCATGGGAGCCCAGGTGCAAAGGGAGGAAGTCTCAGGCAATCTTCCCGTGGGCTCTCCATCCGGGATGGGCAGGAAAAAAGCCCTGTAAACTACTGGCATAAGGTACCCAGCGTTCAACAGGGAGCTGAGCAAAAGCACCGCAAGACACACATTTTGTTCGGCACCCACGCACCCGAGGGCCAGATACCATTTGCTAAGAAACCCGGCCATGGGAGGTAAGCCTATGATGCTGAGAGAGGCCACCAGAAAGGCTACCATGGTCAGGGGCATGCGTCTTGCAATTCCATTGAGCTGGCTGATGCGCTGTTTTCCTGTGGCCACGTATATGGCTCCGGCGCAAAAGAAGAGGCTTATTTTTCCAAGGGCATGGGTAGCCATGTGGGTCAAGGCTCCCTGAAGGCCCTCTGGGCTTATCAGTGCTCCTCCCAGGATTATGTAAGATAGCTGACCCACCGTGGAATAAGCCAGCATCCTCTTGAGCCCGTCCTGGCAAAGCGCCACAAGGGAAGCTGCCACCATGGTGACGGCCGCAAGGGCCAAGACCAAGGAGTCCAGATTGCTGGAGCCCAGAAGCTCCAAGCCGAATATACCGGTCAGAACCCGAAGGATGCTAAAAACTCCCACTTTTACAACTGCCACCGCATGCAGGAGCGCACTGACGGGTGTAGGTGCCACCATGGCTGCAGGAAGCCAGCCGTGTAAAGGCATGATAGCTGCCTTGGCAAACCCAAAAAGGAACATGAGCATCAACAAGGATAGTTCCAAATCCGAGAACCCGGCACTGCCCAGGATTCCTCCAGGAGAGAAATCCAGGGTTCTGGCAGTCCCGTAACAAGCAAGCATTGCAGGCAGCACCAGCCCCACCGAGCCTCCCACAATGAAAAGCAGATATCTTCGGCCAGCGCTCCTGGCTTCCTGGTCCTGGTGGTGGGTGACAAGGGGGTATGTGGCAAAGGAGAGCAGTTCATAGAAGAGATAAAGGGTCAATAGGTTGGCTGAGAAGGCCACTCCGAGGGTGGAGCAGAGAGCCAGGGCGAAATAGCAGTAATAACGGGTCTGAGCATGTTCTTTGAGGCCCCGCATATAGCCAATGGAGTAAACAGAGGTGACTATCCAAAGGCTTGATGAGATCAAGGCGAAGAGAATCCCCATGGCATCCACTCTGAAAGCAATGGAAGCTCCTGGGAAGACATCGGCCAGCTTGAACAAAAATGTTTTCCCGGCCAGTACCCCAGGGAGCATGCTCAACACCAAAGCCAGTTTGGCCAGCCCGGCAGCCAGGGTCCATCCCTCCCGCACATCCGCAGAACGGGCGGAGAGCAACACGGGCACAACGCCCATGGATGCCCCTATGGCCAAGATAGGTACTATGGAGTTGACATCCGACATTTTCCTGCCCGGCCCCTCAGAAAAAAGCAGGGGGAATCACTGGCTCCACGATAGTGGAGACTATCTCTGCGCTGAAAATACCCAGGGCAACCAACCCGGCAGCCACAACCAAAAGCGGCACCACCATCTGTACAGGGGCTTCCTCCATGGTGTGATCAGGTTGGTGATGTGCATTTTCATGAGTTTGGGCCCTGAAAAAAGCCCCCTCAAACACCCTGAAGAAGAGCACCACACTGATCAGGCTGCTAAAAATGAGTGCTATCAAAAAGCCGTACTGGCCAGCCTCCAAGGCCCCCAGCAGGAGGTACCACTTGCTGAAAAAACCGCAGGTGGGCGGCACCCCCACTATGGAAAGGGCCGTGGCCACAAGGGCTCCCATGCTGAAGGGCATCTTGGAGAAAACGTCTCTTAGCTCCCCAAAGGAGCAGCCCGGGAGCCTGTACAATAGGTTGCCTACGGCCATGAAGGCGCCGAGAGTCATGAACACATCGTTGAGCAGGTGGAGGATTGCCCCAGTCATGCCGCTTCTGTTACCCAGCCAGAATCCACCCACCATGTAGCCCACCTCCACAAGGATCACATAGGTGAGCATCCTCTTGAGATTCTTCTGGGCCAAGGCCATGATGGAACCCATTATGACCGCTATGACTGCAAGCCATACCACGGCCCTGTCCATGCCCAGTTTTTGGAAAGAGTAAGCTGGGCCGAACACGTAAAGGTCTATTCTGATCATCACATAGACCATGACCTTGGTCATGAGGGGAGCGATCAAGGCGCTCACAGGGGAAGGGGCGTGGCTGTACGCATTGGGAAGCCAGCCGTGTAAAGGAAAGAAGGCCATCTTCAGCCATAGGCCCACCATGGTGATGACGAAAGCCACCTGAATGGCCCTGGAGCCGTGAAGCCCTGTGAGAAGGCGGGCCAGGTCCGCCATGTTCAGAGTGCCTGTCATAATATAGAGATAGCCCACTCCCAACAGATAGAAACAGGCCCCAACTGTCCCCATGAAAACGTAATTCAAGCTGGACAGCGCAGCCCTTTGTTCGCCCATGGCTATGAGGGCGTAGGCTGTTATGGAGGCGATTTCCAGTAGCACGTAAAGATTGAAAGCGTCTCCAGTGATGGTCATACCCAGCAGGCCGGTCACAAAAAGCAATTGCAGACCATAAATGGCCCCCAGCCTGTCTTGAAACTGGAGCTTCACGGCAGGAGCGGACCAGATCCAGTGGATGAAGGCAGACACGGAAATCGCAGCCAAGACCATGCCGTTTAGGGTATCCACAAAGTACTCTATCCCCCAAGGAGCCTCCCACCCACCCAATCTGTACGTGACAGGGCCTGATCCGAGGACTTCTAGCAGCAGTCCCACGCAGCTCCAAGCCGCCAGTCCCAGCCCCAACAGCCCCACCGGGAAACACAATTCCCTTCGGAGCCAGCCCAGTGCAAAGACCAGAAAGGCGGTCAGAAGAGGGACCGCTACGATGAAGGCGGGTAGGTGATCGGTCATGACTTGCGGATCTGTTCCAGTATTTCGTCCTCTTCAAGGGTGCCGTATTTCTTGTACACCTTGACGGCAAGAGCCAGAGCCACCCCTAGGGTAGAGACCGCCACAACAATGGCGGTGAGCATGAGAACATGGGGCAGAGGATTTATGTAATCCACTGCCTGAATAGGGCCATGAGCCCCATGATCATGCATCACGATGGGAATGGTAGCTCCCCTTTTCATGCCCATGGAAACGAAAAAAAGTATGATGGCTGTCTGAAATATGCTCATGCCCACTATCTTCTTGACCAAATTGTTCTTGGCTATCACCCCGAAGAGACCTATCATCATCAGGGTGATATAGATCCAGTAATTATATTTGGCGATGATGACATCCAGGATTTGTTCCATGACTCAGAGCCCTTCGTCCAGTCTGCCTTCGGAGGCCAGGTTATGGTAAATGAGGATCATGGTTGCCATGACCGCTATTCCAACTCCCACCTCCACCAAGAAAATACCCAAAGAGCGGGCCTCCACGGGATCTACCCTGAAGAGTCCGGCCAAGGCTGCATAATCCAAGAAATTTGAACCCATGACAAGGCAAAGGGCACCGGTACCCGCATAGACACTTACTCCCAAGGCGGCGAGCATTGCCAGGGTGCGTTCTGGGATCCTTTTCAAGGCGCTTTGCATGTCTTGGGAGATGGCCAAGAGTATCAGGCTGGCCCCCAGTATGACCCCTCCCTGGAAACCGCCTCCCGGGCTGTGGTGCCCATGAGCTATGACGTAAAGGGCGAAGAGCTGGATGAAAGGTATGAGAAACCTGCACAAAGTCCGCAAGATCAGATCGTGAGGGGTCCAAAGAGAGTCCATGGGCTCGAACTCCTCGAGCTGCTCCGGGGACTGCTTGCGTCTGCGAACCCGTATGGTCAGGCCGGTCAAAAGGTGCCTGTAGTGCAGGGTTTCAGGCCTTTCCTTTCCAAAGAGCCTAAGCAGCATGAAGCAACTTATGCCTGCAGCAAAAATCACAGTGGTTTCGAACATGGTGTCAAAACCCCTGTAATCAGCCAACACAGAGGTTACTGCATTGGGCACAGAGGTCTCCTCCAGGGTCTTTTCTATGTATCTTGGGGAGACATGGACACTGGCAGGGGAACCAGGATCCCCCCAGTCAGGGAACTCTCCCGTGGCCCAAATAAGAACCGCTCCTGTGATGAGAACTATGAGAAATCCCAGAAGCTTCAATCCTTGCTCCTGCGGGTTGTATGGAAAACTGCGGCAACAAAGAACACGGTGCTCACCCCTGCCCCCACCGCCGCCTCAGTAAAAGCCACATCCACTGCTCCCATGACCGCCCAAAGAACACACATCATGAAGCTGTATGCTCCGAAAAGGATGGCTGAGCCCAAGAGATCCTTTATCATGAGGGCCCCAATCCCGCATGCTACCACCAGGGAAAGAACAAGCAGATCCAGCTGCCATATCATGGCTCGGCTTGCCCTCCGGGTTTCTGCCAGGGCTCCAAACCAGCTCTAACCCCGGCATCCACTATGGCGTGGGTGGCTGTGGGACTGGTCAGAAACACTATGACCACAATGAGAAGTATCTTGAGACTGGTTAGAACCGACTCCAGAGTGATGGGAAAGAGAACGAAAAGAGCCAGACCGCTCATGGCCAACACAGATCCTGAGGTGTCAAGCTTTCCCGCAGGATGTAGTCGTGAGTAAAAATCGGGAAAGCGAAGGATTCCCACACCGCCTCCCAAGAAAAAGACGAGGCCTGCGGCCACCAAGACCACAACCATGAAATCGATCACAGTTCCTCTCCTGAAATGATAATCCCTTTGGGCTGCTTTGTGCTTCTGAGCCCCTTGCGTTTTTGGAAATAACGGGCTGCTGCCAGCACGGCTATGAAGTTCAAAAGCGCGTAAGCCAGGGCTATGTCCACGAACATGTCCACCCGCCTGTACAAGACCCCGATGGTCACCAAAAGCACCACTGTCTTGCTCCCTATGGCATTCACTCCCACCAGTCTGTCCAGTACAGTGGGCCCAAAAACTCCTCTGTATAGTGACACCAGCATGAGTCCACCCAGCACCAGAGCAACACCCAGGAAAAATCCCTGCATCACTTCTCCCCAAAGATGGCCTCTACCCTTTGTTCCATTTCCCCGGGAAGGGCCTCTGCGCATTTGCTGTCTATGGCATGAACCCGAAACTCTCCATCCAGGTCCACAAAAACCGTTATTGTTCCTGGAGTCAAGGTGATAGAGTTGGCAAAGGTGACAAGGGCCAGCTCATCTTTGAGGCCACTCTTGAATGTGATGATGCGGGGGTCTATGAGCTCTCTCATGCGGGGATGCAAAGACAACCTAAGCATATGCAGGCTGGACAGAAAGATCTGGAGCAGCAGCCATGGAATATACCTCAGGAAGCCCCTGGCAACCTTCGGCAAACTGCCTCCCCCTATGGCCGAGACCAGAAGATCCCCGGAAAAGCTTGCCACGATCCCGCAGGAGATGACACCAAGAGTAACATGGAAAAGGTCGAAACGTCCCGAGAGTACCAACCAAAAAGGAAACATTATGCAGAAGGTTATGGCCAAATCCCTCTTTCTCTTCATACTGCTTCCACTCCCTGAGTTCAAACCCCTTTATCACAGTCATGCCCTGAGCGTCAATCCTAGCCTTGGGAACCGGGTTCTTTTGGCAGTCTGACCAGGAAGGTGC
This sequence comes from bacterium, assembly GCA_037481695.1. NCBI lineage: Bacteria > bacterium. The sequence continues at coordinate 110,656 of JBBFLE010000006.1, forward strand.
TCCCCTGCCCATATCTGGTTTCAAAACTGATTTCGCCCCCCAATTGGGTGACTATTCTCCTGCAGATGGGCAGGCCCAGCCCGGTTCCCTTGCCCGGGCCTTTGGTGGTAAACAGAAGCTCGAAGATCCGATCCATGTTTTCAGGTGGGATTCCGATGCCGTTGTCTATCACCTTTATCTCCCAGGCCGTATCCAGGGGTTGGATCACCACATGAACAAGACCTCCTGGCTGGGACTTCTCCTTGACTGCATCCAGCGCGTTGCTCAGCAGGTTAACCAGTAGCTGCTCCAGCATCCTTGGATCAGAGCGAATCAGGAGCTGCCCCTCTGGTCTAGTAATCCTTGCCTCCACCAGAGCCTTTTTCATCTCGTGGCGCAAAAATCCCACAGCCCGCTCCACCACCTGGGCCAAATCAACTGGTTGAAAGGTTGGAGGTGCCTCCCTGACAAAACCCAGTAGCTGGTGGGTTATACTGCTGCCCCTGCGGGTCTGCTCCAGGATATCCTCCAGGGCCTTTTTCAGTTCAGCTCTTAGTTCGGGATGTTCCTGCTCCCCCGATAGAAGGGTCATCCCCCAGCCCGCAATCTCCTGGATTATGGCCAAAGGGTTGTTTATCTCGTGGGCTATGCCAGCGGCAAGCCTTCCCATTTCAGCAAACCTTTCTATGGATTTCAAACTCTCTTGAATGCTTTTCCATCGGGTTATGTCCTGACAGATTCCTATGATGCCCACCTGTTGGCCAAGGCGGTTTCTGAGAGCCACCAATGACACGTTGCAGGAAGCCTCCCCGCCTCCTTTTGTAAAGAAGGGCACATCCAGGAGAGTCACACTTCCTTTTTCACCAGCTGTTCTTATGGCCTCCTCCAGCTCATGATGCCTTGGGGAGAGCTGGCTTACTTTTCTGCCCAGGAGCTCCTTTGCCGAGAATCCCAGAGTTCTCTCACCCCCAAGGCTGAAAGAGAAAAGGATGCCCTCCACATCAGCGGCAAAGATCATGTCTGTGGTGTTTTGTAAAATGCCCTGCAGATAAGAGCGGGTCTGATCCAACTCAGCCTTGCAGATGTTGAGCTCCCTGGAGAGCTTCAACAGCTTTGGATCTTCTTTGGGTGGGGATATGTTTGCTCCCTGCAGATCCATGAACCTCCAGAGTCTTGGGCAAGGTGGTCTTGTTTGAATGCTTCAAGACTTGAGAGAAAAGCCCTATTCCTCCGGGAGGCCGAGGCTTTTTTTTAACTCCATCACCGCACTTCTCAAAGCCTTGGCTCCAAGGCCTGCCTTGGTTAGTTCCTCCAATCTGCGGTCGAATTCCTTTCGGCGCGCCTCCATGGCCCTGAGATGGGCCCCCCTGATGGCTTCTAGCAACTGGGCATAGTCAGCGGGCTTGAGAAGGTATTGAAAAGCATCCTGCTTGCCGCTCTCAAGGGCCGTCTGGATGGAGCCGTGGCCTGTGAGCACTATGCATTGCATGAAAGGCTGAATCTGCTTGAGCCTCTTTTGGGTCTCCACTCCGTCCATGCCTGGCATCTTTAGGTCCACCACCGCCACATCCAAGACCTGTCTCTGGGCCATCTCCAGTGCCTTTTCCCCGGAGTCGGCCGTTAGCACCAAGAAACCTTCCCTTGAGAGTCTCTTGGAGAGATACTCCAGAAGAGTGCCCTCATCATCTATTATCAAAACCCTGGGCGCTAAATCCAATTTGCTCACCCCCACGATGGCCGGCATTACTCACCATGACAATACCATGCCTGCCATTAGACAATATCCCCAATGGGAAATGCTCATTTCTAGCCCGGATCATTCTCCAAGGTAAATGACATCCAAGAACCCCCCGGCACCTCTACCATTTTCAGGCCTGGACCAAAGATGGATCCCAGACATCCCTAAGGCCTGCGGAGAAAAGTTCTCACGGTGGCCACCCAGCAGGCCCCCTGCCTCACACCACAGGCTCTAACCATTGGAAACGCAAAGCGCCCTCTGTGTCAACTCTTGAGGGCGCCCCCTTTAAGACCTTGTTCATCAGACAGTTTTTCAGATCCTGGCTACTTTCAGACGGGCCAAAGCTCTCTGGAGTGAAGCCTCGGCCCGGGCCAAATCCACACCTTCCTGTTTTTCCCGAAGCCTTTGCTCGGCTCTGGATTTGGAAGCCTCGGCCCTGCTCACATCTATTTCCCGGCTGGACTCGGCGGTGCGTACAAGCACAGTGACCTTAGATGGGGTCACCTCTGCTATGCCCCTGTTGAGGGCGAACCACTCCAGCTTTCCCTCGCATCTGAAATGCATGGGCCCTATGCGAAGCTCGCTCAAAAAAGGTGTGTGACCCGGAAGTACTCCGAACTCCCCCAAAACACCAGGCAGGTTGACCTCTTCCACCTGACCGCTGAAAGCCAGCTTCTCAGGTGTCACGATGTCCAGCTGAATACGAGATTCCGCCATGATAAGTCCTCTTCAGCGGCCCTCAAGATCCGACCAGGGCTTTAAGATAATCAAGCCTCGGCCATCTTGCGGGCTTTTTCCAGAGCTTCGTCTATTGTGCCCACCATGTAGAAGGCCTGCTCGGGCAGTTCGTCATGCTTACCCTCTACTATCTCCTTGAAGCCCCTAATGGTCTCTGCCAGGGGCACGTACGCCCCAGGTCTGCCTGTAAACTCCTCTGCCACGTGGAAGGGCTGCGACAGGAACCTTTGGATCTTTCTGGCCCTGGCTACCGTGAGCTTGTCTTCCTCCGAGAGCTCGTCAATGCCCAGAATGGCTATGATATCCTGGAGATCCTTATATTTTTGCAAAGTCTTCTGCACAGCTCGAGCCACCTGATAGTGTTCCTCACCGAGGTAATTGGGGTCCAGTATGCGGCTTGTGGAATCCAGGGGATCCACTGCCGGGTAAATGCCCAGCTCCACGATCTGGCGGGAAAGCACCACGGTTCCGTCCAAATGGGCGAAAGTGGTAGCAGGGGCCGGATCCGTGAGGTCATCGGCAGGCACGTAAACGCATTGCACAGATGTGATGGAGCCCTTGGTGGTGGAAGTGATACGCTCCTGCAATGCACCCAGGTCTGTTCCCAAGGTGGGCTGATAACCCACGGCGCTGGGCATGCGGCCCAGAAGGGCTGAAACCTCTGAGCCGGCCTGGGTGAACCTGAAGATATTGTCTATGAACAGGAGCACATCCTGGCCTTCTTCATCCCTGAAATACTCCGCAGCGGTCAGGGCCGAAAGGGCCACCCTGGCCCTGGCGCCAGGGGGCTCTGTCATCTGACCGTAGATCAAGGCAGCCTTGTTGATAACCCCGGAATGCTTCATCTCCAGATAAAGATCATTGCCCTCCCTGGTGCGCTCTCCGACCCCTGCAAAGACCGATATACCTCCATGTTGCATGGCGATGTTGTGGATCATCTCCATCATGACCACTGTTTTTCCAACCCCGGCTCCGCCGAACATGCCCATCTTGCCGCCTCTGGGGAAGGGCACAAGGAGGTCTATGACCTTGACTCCAGTCTCCAGGACCGTGACGCTAGTATCCTGCTCCACAAAGGCAGGGGCCGGACGATGAATGGGATAGTATTTTTTAGCCGTTACCGGTCCCAGGCCGTCCACGGGCCGCCCCACCACGTTGAGCACTCTGCCCAGGGTCTCGTGACCCACAGGCATCACAATGGGGGCTCCTGTGTCTTTGACTGGCATGCCGCGGCGCAGCCCGTCTGTGGTGTCCATGGCAATACATCGCACCACATTGTCCCCCAGATGCTGGGCCACCTCGATTACCAGATTGTCCTCGTTGGCATCGATGGTGGGATTAGTGACCGTAAGAGCGTTGAGCAAAGGAGGAAGCTTGCCCTTCTCAAACGCCACGTCCACCACATTGCCTATGACCTGCACTATCTTACCCACGTTCATGGTCCGCTAGACCTCCTCGCCAAAAAGTCCCCCCGTGACGCCTATCACAATAAGTCCAGGTTCTTATTGTTTGGCCTCAAGGCCTCAGCCCTTCTTCAAGGCCTCAGCCCCTCCCACAATGTCCATGAGCTCCTTGGTAATAGCCGCCTGGCGGGCTTTGTTGTATACCAGAGTCAAGCGCTCGATCATGTCCTTGCAGTTGCGAGTGGCATTGTCCATGGCTGTCATACGGGCGGCTTGCTCGCTGGTGTTGTTTTCCAGCAAGGCCGCAAACACCTGCACTCTCACCTGTTCGGGCAGAATGGCCTCAAGCAGTATGTTGGGGGCCGGCTCGTAAAGATAATCCACTCCCTGGGGACCCTCCTGCTGTGGAAGGGCAAAGGGCAGCAGGCTCACCAACTGGGGCCTCTGCACAGCTACATTTACGAAACGGCTGTAAATGAGCAATACCTCGTCCACCTGTTCCTGTACATAGGAGGTTATCACATCCTCCGCCACCCGGGCAGCCAGCTCGTAAGTGATCTTTCGGTTGTCCACATAAGCCTGGCGTATGTCCCTTTTTTGACGCCGGAAGAAGTCCCTACCTTTGCGTCCCACCAGGAAGAAGCACACCTCCTGCCCCTGTGAGGCCCTGGCCTTGGCCTCCTTTTCAGCCTTTACTATGAGGTTGGTGTTGAAGCTGCCACAAAGACCTCTGTCCGCCGTGATGAGAAGGATCCCCACCTTTCGCACTTCCCTTCTCACCAGCAGGGGATGGGCGTCGGGTTCCACCCTTTGGGCCACGGAGCGACCTACTTCAGCATATTTCTCCGCATAAGGGCGAAAAGCCTGAACCCTTTCCTGGGCACCCCTCAACTTGGCAGAGGCCACCATGTTCATGGCCCTGGTGATCTGCTGGGTCTTCTTTACAGCAGCGATCTTGCGTCTTATGTCTCTCAGAGTCGCCATCTGGGTCTCTCTCGCCTCGGGATCTGCAGCACCCGGGCTTTCACGCCTGGGCCTGGAACACGGTATCGAATTCCTTAAGAGCGGCCTCTATCTTCTTGTCCAGCTCTTCGTCTATGACCCATTTGGCCTTGAGGCTGGAGAAGATGTCCTTGTATTTGGTCTCCAGGAACTCGAACAGCTCCTTCTCGTAACGTTGCACTGCCTCCACCGGGTACTTGTCCAGGAACCCCCTGGTGCCGGCGTAGATAATGAGGATCTGCTTTTCAGCCGGCATGGGCTGATATTGGGGCTGTTTGAGCACCTCGACCAACCTCATACCCCTGTTGAGCTGGGCCTGGGTGGCCTTGTCCAGCTCGCTTCCGAACTGGGCGAAGGCCTCCAGTTCCCTGTACTGGGCCAGATCGAGCCTCAGACTTCCGGCCACCTGTCTCATGGCCTTAACCTGGGCGCTTCCACCCACCCGAGAGACCGAAAGGCCTACATTGACGGCAGGCCTCACGCCCGAGAAGAAAAGACCAGGCTCCAGGTAGATCTGCCCGTCGGTGATGGAGATCACGTTGGTGGGAATGTATGCGGATACGTCCCCCTGCTGGGTCTCTATGATGGGCAGAGCTGTGAGGCTGCCCCCTCCCAGCTCGTCGTTGAGTTTTGCAGCCCTCTCCAGCAGCCTGGAGTGGTTGTAGAAGATGTCCCCCGGGTAAGCTTCCCTTCCAGGAGGTCTTCGCAAGAGCAAAGACACCTGCCTGTACGCCTGGGCCTGCTTGGACAAATCGTCATAGATTATCAAGGCGTGGCGTCCCGAGTCTCTGTAATACTCGCCCATGGCGCAACCCGCATAGGGGGCTATGAACTGAAGTGTGGCCGGGTCGCTTGCGCAGGCAGCCACCACCACGGTGTAATCCATGGCCCCATAACGTCTCAGGGCTTCCACCACCTGGGCCACAGTGGACTTCTTTTGGCCCACGGCCACGTAAATGCAAAGCACCCCCGAGTCCTTCTGGTTGATGATGGCATCCACGGCCATGGCGGTCTTGCCTATCTGCCTGTCCCCAATGATCAACTCCCTCTGTCCGCGCCCAATGGGAGTCATGGCATCCACGGCCTTGTAACCGGTGTACATAGGCTCCTTCACAGGCTGGCGGGCCACCACCCCTGGTGCTATCATCTCGATACGTCTGAACTCCTTGGCGTCCACCGGCCCCTTGCCGTCCAAGGGATTCCCCACCGGATCTACAACTCGGCCTATTACAGCATCACCCACGGGCACCTGGGCGATGCGACCGGTGCGCTTCACCAGATCCCCCTCTTTGATCTCCTTGTCGTCTCCGAGTATTGCCACACCAACATTGTCCTCCTCCAGGTTGAGGGCCATGCCCAACACCCCGTTGGGGAACTCCAGAAGCTCCATGGACATGACATTTTCCACGCCATAAACCCGGGCTATACCGTCACCCACAGACAGCACCACACCCGTTTCGCTCATCTCTATCTTCTTGTCATAGTCCTTTATCTGCGCCCGGATTATTTCGCTGATCTCTTCTGCCTTGATCTGCATGGCCATGGATCACCCCTTCAAAAGTATTTCTTTAAGGCCCGCCAACTGTGTGCGGACACTGCCGTCATAAACCGTATCGCCTATCTGTGTGACCAGTCCGCCTATGAGTTCGGGATCTTGCCATACCTGCAGGAAAACCTGCTTTCCTGTAATGGCTTCCAGCCTCTCCTTGAGTTCCTTTAGGATGGATTCATCAAGGGGAACCGCGCTGGCTACCTTGGCCGTGATTCTGCCGGCCAATTCATCGGCCAGCATCTGGTAGCAGCGCACTATGTCCTTGAAGGAGCCAATCCTCCTCTTATCCACCAGGAGAAGGAGGAAATTCCTCACCACCTGGGAGAAGTTCAACCTCTGATATATGGCGCTCAGCAGCCCTTTTTTGTCTTCTCTCTCGTAGATGGGATTCACCATGACGGCTTTCAATTCTGGGCTGGCCTCCAGCAATTCCTGGAAAGCCTTGAGCTCCTGTCCATACTGCTCATATTTCCCGTCTTCTTGTCCTATCTGAATGAGCGCCCTGGCGTAGCGTTTCGCTATTATCTCGTTCATCAGGCCGTTTTCCCCACGCTTTGCAAGTACTGTTGGATCAATCTTTCATGGTCCTTGGGATCGATGCGCTCCTTGAGAAGCGCTTCAGCTATGCGTGCCGCCAGCTCTACCGCCTCCTTGCGCAGCACGGATTGGGCCTTTTTGAATTCCTGCTCAGCGGTCAACTCGGCTTGCTTTCGGATCTTGTCCGCCTCTTTTCTGGCATTGGCCAGGATACGTTCCTTTTCCACCCGTCCCTGCTCCAGGAGCATACCCTTGAGCTCTTCCATCTCTTTTTGGGCTTGGGTCAGTTTTTTCTCCATCTCCTTGAAACGGGCCTCGGCTTCAGCCTTGGCGCGCTGGGCTTCCTCTAAGGCCTCTTTCACACCCTGCTGCCTTTGGTTGAGGAAATTGCGCACGGGCTTGCGCAGAAAATAATACAGAAGCCCGGCCAGAAGCAGAAAGTTCACCAGCCTCATGGCCAAGGTGAAACCGCTTTCCAGTTCCACCTCATGAGCTCCCCCAGAGGCAAGGGCCCAGGCCGGAAGCATCCAAGCCAGGATGATCAAAGAGTTCTTCATTATCCTGCCCTTCATCTCAGAGCCCTCCCCAGGATCTTCTGGGCCATCTCCAGGCCGAGGGAATCTGCCTGGGCCTGAAGGGCCTGCCTTGCCCGATGGAGCTCCTGTTCCAGGCTCTTTCTGGCCTCTTCCACCGAGCGGGCGGCCTCGGAGCGGGCCTGTTCGAGCATCTTGCGCTCGGCCTCTATACCCTCGGCCTTGAGCTTCTCTTTTTCAGCAGCAGCTGCGCTCTTGGCCTTCTGGAGCTCTGCCTGATACTGCTCCCACTGCCTGGAGGTGCGCTCCTGAAGCTCCCGCACAGAGCGCTCGGAGTCCTCCACGCGCCGTCGGCGTTCGTCCAGAATTCCCAAGATCGGCTTGTACAAGAATTTGTTCAGGAGAAACAAGAGGACCAAAAAATTGGCCATCTGGATGAGGAGCGTGTAATCGAGCTGGATCACGGCCACCTCCGCATCAGCCAGGATGTTTATTGCAGGATTGGGGGTTGAGAACCCCCGATCCTAGCCCTCTCCCGAAAGGAACAGGAAATTCGCAACTTACACGGCCGCCTCGCGAGCTTTGCTCTTTTATCAAAATTCCCCGGCAGTGTCAAGTGTGTTGATCAGAGCCTGGAAAAACAACCTGCGGGGGGAATCTGCCCAGAGAAAAAGTCCCGTTCCGACAATGGGTTGTGTAAGATGCAGGTGCTTGTTTGTTAAAGACCATGCCGGATCTGCCAAACGGTTTGCATGCCCGAGCACGCCCATATCACCGTGAATTTATCTCCAAGGCATTGAAAAAGTATGCGATCTCCACTTGAGCGTTCTCGGGGGAGTCAGAGCCGTGCACTATGTTTTGCTCCACGTTGTCTGCGTACTGCCTTCTTATGGTTCCTGGCTCAGCCTCTTTGGGATTTGTGGCCCCCATTATTCTTCTGGTCTTGGCTATGGCATCATCTCCTTCCAGGACCATCACCACCGCAGGCCCCGAACTCATGAAATCCGTAAGGCTATCAAAAAAAGGCTTTTCCTTGTGCACAGCGTAAAAACCCTGGGCCTGGGCCTTTGTCATTCTAAGCATCTTGAGGGCCACAACCCTGAGCCCCTCCTTTTCAAACCTTCCTATGACTTCCCCTATGAGGTTCTTGCCCACCCCGTCCGGCTTTACTATGGAAAGCGTCCGCTCCAACATCTCTTGCCCGACCTCCTTTTTTGAGATTTACTGAGCAGCCTTGGCCATCCCTTGATCCCCTAGAGCTTACCTTCCGTTTTTGCCATCTGCCTCCACCATCTTGGCCAGTTCGTCAAATTTCATGTCAGCAGCCAGTATCCCTACGATCTCGTCCTGCTCGTTGCGGATAGGGGCCGAAACCGTGACCGCCAGCTGGTGGGTGAAACGGGATACATAGAAATCTGTGACGTGGCTCTTGCCATCCCTCAGAGGTCCTATGAACCAGGGCCTGTCCGAGTAATCCTCTTCTATGACCACCGGGGGATACTTGGCCCTGTCCACTATTTGAGTTATGAGCTTGGTGGTTATTCTGCCTTCCATGTTGGTCACATAAACCCATTGAATAAATGGGTTCTCTTCGGCCATTTGCTCCATGAGTGGCTCTTGCTGGGCAGGGTCCATGGAGCGCATCTGGGGCTTTTCGGCCAGTTCCTCTATGAGGTGCACTGCCACCTCGGCGGCCTTTTGTTTGAGTAGCTGCAGATCGCTCACAAAATACTCGGGCAGGTATTTCTTGGCCAACCTTCTCATCTCGTCTGAACCTATGGCCGTGGTGCGACCTTCCTCGTATTGACGCATTATAGCCTTGTGGATCTTGGCCACGCCCGGATGGCGTTTGTCCACCATGCGCGCACCTGTGAGCCCAAGGTGGGTGTTTATCCAGTGCACCACTCCGGCTATGCCTGACTTGTCCGTGATGATGACGCTCAGTGGCCTGTGAAGGAACTTATCGGTGTTAAAAATCGAATATATCTCAGGATTCTTCAGTATGCCGTCCACGTGTACCCCCGCGGAGGTGGCATTGAACTCCGAGCCTGCAAACGGGTAATTGGGAGGAAGTCTGTGGCCTATTTCCTTTTCCATGTACTCGGCTATCTCGGTGATGACCGTGGTGTCCATGCCGTCGTGCTGACCCCGAAGAGAGATATACTCGATTACCAGAGCCTCCACCGGGGTGTTGCCTGTTCTCTCCCCCAGACCCAAGAGAGCACCATTGGCAGCACTGCAACCATAAAGCCATGCGGTGGTCGCGTTTATGAGAGCCTTGTGAAAATCGTTGTGGCCGTGCCATTCCAGAAGCCGACCAGGGACTCCAGCATCGTCTATCATGGCCCTCACCAGCTTGTCTACTGCCCTGGGAAGGGCTGCACCGGGATAAGTCACTCCCAGACCCAGGGTGTCGCACAACCTTATCTTTATGTCTATGCCGCTTTCCTCCCTGAGCTTCATGAGTTCTTTGGCCAGAGGCACGCAAAAACCATAGATGTCCGCCCTGGTCACGTCCTCGAAGTGGCACCTGGGAATGATGCCATGGTTCAGGGCAGCCTTTGCCAGGGATAGGTATTCCTCAAAGGCTCTTCTTCGGTTCCAACCCAGCTTCAGGAAGATGTGGTAATCGGAAATGGACATGAGCATGCCCGTCTCTTTGAGACCCATCTCCTTGACCAGTCTCAGATCCTCCCTGTTGGCCCTGACCCAGGCTGTTATCTGCGGGAATCTGAAATCCTTGGCCAGACACCTCTCCACTGCCTCCCTGTCCTTGGGGCTGTAAAGGAAAAACTCGCACTGACGTATGACCCCGTCGCGGCCTCCCAGCCTGTGGAGCATCACGTAAAGGTCTTCTATCTGTTTGGGGGTGAAGGGGGGGCGTGCCTGCTGGCCGTCCCTGAAGGTGGTATCAGTTATGTACATGGCAGGGGGCGGATTTATGGGGATGATCTTCTGGTCAAAATCGATCCTGGGGATCTCATCCACCGGGAAGACCCCCCTTAAGAGATTGGGCTCCCCCACATCCCTGAGATCAGGTTCTTCAAACTTGGAGAGCTCATGATAAAGAATTCTTTTTTCCCTATCCCACTTGGCCATCCCACACCTCCTTTGGATGGTCAAAAATTCTCTGGACTCCCTCTGGGGGCTGTCCAACCCGGCGGTTCTGAAACCGGCAGGAAATTCTACTTACTTATGCCTGACTTGTATCCAGAGCTCTTCCAATTGCCTGGGGTCCACCTGGGCCGGGGCCTCTGTGAGAAGACATGATCCCCGCTGGGTCTTGGGAAAAGCAATCACATCCCTGATGGTAGCTGCTCTTGCCATCAACATGATGAGCCGGTCCAGGCCAAAGGCTATCCCACCATGGGGAGGAGCCCCGTACGCCAGGGCCTCCAGCAAAAACCTGAACTTCTCCTGGGCCTCCTCTTCAGGGATGGACAGTGCCTTGAAGAGGGACATCTGCAGATCCAGTCTATGGTTACGAATGCTGCCTCCGCCTATCTCGTTCCCATTCAAGACCAGGTCATAGGCCCGGGCCCTCACAACAGCCGGATCCGTTTCCAAGAGATGCAGATCCTCTGGATGGGCGGCCGTGAATGGATGATGTACGGCCACGAACCTGCCTTGCAGGCTGTCATATTCCAGAAGCGGGAACTCTGTGATCCAGACTAACCTGAACTCCTCCTCTTTTACCAGCCCCAGCTTTCTTGCGAAGTGACTTCTCAAGATGTCCAGGGTGGGATTGACCATGGAGGGATCCCCTGCCACAAACAAAATCAGATCACCAGGCTCCAAGCCCGCCAGATGGGCCACCTGTTGTTGTTCGGCAGGGCTTAAAGCCTTGGCCACAGGCCCCTGCCATCCCTCTGGAAGAAGTTTCACCCAAGCCACACCTTTGGCTCCGGTTTGCACCTGATAGTGCAGCTTGAGGTTCTCCTCTCCTTGCATTCTATCCAGTTCGGCCCTGGGCAAGGCCGCCATGCCCTTGAGAGGAAGGGCCTTGACAATCCCGCCCTCTTCGATGGCCTGGGAAAAGAGCCTAAAGTTGCTGGTGCGAAATACCCCCGTCAGATCAACAAGCTCCAGTCCATATCTGATATCGGGCTTGTCCGTGCCGAATCGGGCCATGGCTTCGCGGTAAGTCAACCTTGGGAAAGGTGTTTCCAACTCTATGCCCAGGGTGTTTTTGAAAACAGCAGCCACCATCCCCTCGGCCAGCTCCTGCACTGCAAGTTCGTCCACAAAGGACATCTCCAGATCTATCTGGGTAAACTCTGGCTGCCTGTCCTTTCTCAGGTCTTCGTCCCTGAAGCACTTTACTATCTGGTAATAGCGGTCAAAACCTGCCACCATCAAAAGCTGCTTGAACAATTGAGGAGACTGGGGAAGGGCGTAGAAACGCCCAGGCTGCAGACGGCTGGGCACCAGGAAATCCCTGGCTCCCTCGGGGGTGCTGCGGGTAAGAAAAGGGGTTTCCACTTCCAGGAATCCCTCTTGATCCAGAAAATTCCTTACCGTCTGCACGGCTTTGTGCCTCAAGAGAAAATGGGAAAACATCCTGGGCCTTCTCAGATCCAGATACCTGTAGCGAAGCCTCACATTTTCGGCCACATCTGCCTCGTCCTCTATGGGAAAAGGTGGAGGCAGCGATTCGTTGAGCACCCAAAGTTTCTCTACCTCTATCTCCACTGTACCTGTGGGTATCTTGGGGTTTTCGGTCTCAGGAGGTCTCTTGCGCACCTGCCCTTCCAATTCCACCACGAACTCGCTTCTTACCCCTTGTGACGCAGCATGGGCCTCCCAGGAGGTCTCGGCGCTTATGACCACCTGGACTATTCCTGTGCGGTCCCTGAGGTCTATGAAAATCACTCCTCCCAGATCCCTGACGGTCTGGACCCAACCGGCCAGGCGAACCCTTGTGCCTATATGTTCTTCTCTTATCTCACCGCAGTGGTGCGTCCTGCAGTAGAGCTCTGCCACCCCTCACCCCCTGTCATCCAGAATACCGGGCCTTTGCTTCCATTTTGCCAGAACATTTCTTAGATCTACCAGATCCACCTCTGCCTGGAGAGCCTTTACCATGTCCCTCAAGGGTGCCTTCCCAGATGCCAGTTCCTTTTCCCCCAGGATGAGGACCCTCCTTGCTCCCAACTTGTCCGCCCGCCTGAGCTGGGCCTTGAGGCTGCCTCCCCTGAAGTCCATCTCAGCCCTGAGCCCCAGGCTTCTGGCCTGCTCCACCCACAAGAAAGCCTCTCTGGAGGCCTTTTCTCCCAGGGCCGCCACGAATAGCTCCAGAGGCTGTTGCTCCAAGGCTCCTTTTTGTTCAAGAATCCACACCAGGCGTTCCACTCCCACGGCAAATCCTATGCCAGGCAAGTCGGGCCCGCCCAGCTCCTGGATCAGCCCATCGTAACGCCCTCCGCCGCAAACCGCGTTTTGGGCCCCCAAGGCTCCGCTTAAGACTTCGAAGGTGGTTCTCCTGTAATAATCCAAGCCCCGCACAATGAAGGGATTCATGGAAAAGGGAACGCCCAAGAGGCTCAGGTGCTCCTTGACAGTTTCCAGGTGCTCCATACAGAGCTGGCAAAGCCCATCCAGGATACTCGGAGCGCCCTCTAGGGCTTCCCTGCATCCCTGTGCTTTGCAGTCGTAAATTCTCAAGGGATTCACCGAAAGACGTCTGTTACAGTCAGGGCAAAGAGAATCCTTGCGCCCTTCCAGGTATGCCACGACTCTGTTTCTAAAGGCCGGCCTGCACTCAGGGCAGCCCAGGGAGTTTATTTGGAAATCCAATTCCTCCAGGTCCAGCTCCTGGAAAAAGCACCTCAATGCTGCCAGCAGTTCTGCGTCTGTTCTGGGATCAGAGGAACCCAGAACCTCGGCGTCGATCTGGTGAAACTGGCGGTACCTTCCCTTTTGAGGCCTTTCATAGCGAAACATGGGGCCCATAAAATACAATTTTTGAACAGGCTCGCTCTGGTAAAGTCCATGCTCTATGTAAGCCCTTAGTATCCCAGCCGTGGCCTCTGGCCTAAGGGTAAGGGAGATTCCGCTTCGATCCTGAAAGCTGTACATCTCTTTTTCTACGATGTCAGTTGACTCCCCTATGCTTCTGGCAAAGAGCTCTGTACGCTCCAGCACTGGCACCCTGATTTCCTTAAACCCGTAGCGCTCCAGCACTTCCCGGGCTGTTGCCTCCACCCGCTGCCAAAGCCCAATCTCCTGGCCCAGCACATCCTTGAAGCCCCTGACGGCCTGAATGGGACTGCGAGCTGCCATCTTTGACCCCCACAAAAAAGAAAAATATAAAACACCCCTCATCCAGTCGTCAATCATGCGGTGTGCTCGGAAAAAACATTGACCCGCTTGGCAGCTCTGGGAAGGCCTTGGGAAGACTTGGTTTCTTGACACCTTTGCCTGTCCGGGCTAGATTAGGCCAGCCTTGAAAACCTTGGAGAGGGGCACCTTGCGGATCCTTTACATAGATGCCTTCAGCGGAGCCAGCGGGGATATGATCTTGGGAGCCCTTTTGGATCTAGGAGTTCCACTGGAGGCGCTACTGGAGCCCCTTAGGCTCCTTCCCATGGGGCCATGGGAGTTGAAAGTAACGAGGGAGTCCCGTCATCACATCCACGGAACCAGGGTCCAGGTGGAACTGCCTGTTGAAATTCATGAGCACAGGACCCACGCCCAAATCAGGGCCATGCTGCTGCAGGCGGCTCTGCCACAGGCGGTCCGAGACAGAAGCTTGAGAATTTTCCAGGAGCTGGCCAAGGCCGAGGCCAGGATCCATGACAGGGATCCGGACCAGATAACCTTTCACGAAGTGGGGGCCGTGGATTCCATTGTGGACATCGTGGGTGCAGCAATGGGCTTTGAGTTTCTTCAGCCACAAAAGGTTGTGGTTTCAGCCCTTCCTCTGGGCAGAGGTCTCGTGCATGCCCACCACGGTACATTGCCGGTGCCGGCTCCGGCAACCCTCGAGATCCTGAAAGATGTGCCCGTGCACCAGGGAGATGTGGAGGCTGAGCTGGTGACCCCCACAGGGGCTGCCATACTCAAGGAAGTGGCCCATGAGTTCGGGGGCATGCCGGCCATGATGCCCAAGAAAATAGGCTATGGAGTGGGCTCAAGGGAATTGCCCACCAGGCCTAACCTGCTGAGAATGATTTTGGGGGAGTCTGCCACAGCAGGTTGGAGGGAAGACTGGGTCCTGGAAGCAAACATAGACGACATGAACCCCGAATTCTGCGAACACCTCATGGAGAAACTTCTTGAGGCTGGGGCCCTGGATGTGGGTTGGTCTCCCATGGTGATGAAGAGAGGAAGACCGGGAGGGCTCCTGAGGGTTCTGGTGGAAAGCCGAAACAGGGATTCTGTCTCGGAGGTCATTCTGTTGGAGTCCACATCCATAGGTCTTCGGGCCTACTCGGTGGTGCGCCAGTGTCTGGAAAGACGTCAGGAAGAGGTTGAAGTCCCTTGGGGGAAGGTGAGGGTGAAGGTGAGTTCCTTAGGGGGAAGAGTAATAAACGCCCTTCCAGAATATCAGGATTGCCGGGAAGTGGCCCTCAAGAGCAAAGTGTCCCTCAAGGAAGTCTACTTCCGCGCTCTTGCAGCTTATTTCTGCAAGAGCGGGGCCGGAGATTGAGTATCAAGCAGGGCTCGAACATCAGGAGGCTGGCTTAAGTCTTGGGACCGGATTGGGAGAGCCTGGGACTGAGGGTGGCCACTGTGGGCGCCTTGGGGCGGGTTCCTTTTGCTCCTGGTACCGCAGCCAGTGGGCTGGGGCTTTTGGTCCATCTTGCTCTCCAGGGGCTGCCGGGGGCGTGGACCTGGGTGGTTTTGGCAGCTGTGGCCTTAATGGGGGTCTGGGCTTCGGCATGTGCAGAAAAAATCTTGAATCAGAAGGATCCACCACAGGTTGTCATAGACGAGGTTTTGGGAATGGTTGCATGCCTGGCCGGATTGGGTACGGGTTTTCTCACCATGGGAGTAGCCTTTGGCCTTTTCAGAACACTGGATGTGTTGAAACCGCCTCCCATCAGGCACTTGGAAAAGATTCTTCCGGGAGGCTGGGCAGTGGTAGGGGATGACTTGGCAGCCGCTGCTGCTGTGCAGATAGTAATGCGAATACTGGGGGCTTCAGGCCTTATGGCAGGCAATTGAAATCCAGAATCGGGGGGTTCCATGGCTGAGAAAAAGCTCTGCGCTGACTCCCAAGGCTCCGGAGGAGCCACCCTGTGTCCTCCCATAGAGGTAATAACCATTGGGGACGAGATTCTCTCAGGCACCATTGTGGATACCAACTCGGCCATGATAGCCAGGAAACTGGGTTCAGTGGGCCTGGAGATCAGGCGCATGAGCTCTGTGGGGGATGATCCTGATGAGATCATAAGAGAGCTTAGGGAGGCAGCTGCCAGAGCCCGTGCGGTGATAGTCACAGGAGGACTCGGCCCCACCCAGGATGACAGAACCGCCCTTTCGGCTGCCCAAGCCTTTGGGGTGCCACTGAGCCTTCACGAGGAGACCCTGCAAAGGCTAAAAGAATTTTTTTCTAATTTGGGCCTGGAGATGACGCAAAACAACGAACGGCAGGCCTGGGTGCCCCAGGGCTCAAGGGTCATACCCAATCCCATGGGAACCGCTCCTGGCTTTGCCATGAGACATGGGGAGTGCTTGCTGGTCTTTCTGCCCGGAGTGCCCAGGGAACTGGAAAGGATGCTCCATGAAAGCGTTACGGCCATGGTGCTGGAGCACTGTGGCTCTAGTTTTCAGGTGCAGTCAAGAACCTTGAAGGTATTTGGCCTCTCAGAGGCTAAGATGGATCAGATGGTGAAAGGTACTCTGGAAGCCCTGCAGGGTGTCACCCTGGCATCCCTGCCGCATTACCCGGAGAACAGACTCAGGATCATTGTCAGAGGTCAAGACCCCAGAGATGTTTCTCTCACCCTGGAGAGAGCCGAGGCCTTGTTGAGGGAGAAAATAGGGTCCTGGGTTTACGGGGTGGATGAAGAGGAAATGGAAAACATTGTGGTGCGCCTTCTCAGTGAGAAAGGGGAGAGGATGGCCCTGGCGGAATCCTGCACAGGAGGGCTCATCGCCCACAGAATCACAAACGTGCCGGGAGCTTCGCAGGTCTTGAGCCGGGCTTATGTTGCATATAGCTTGGAAGCCAAAGAGGAGTTGGGTGTGCCTGGAGATCTGCTCAGAGAACAGGGAATGGTTTCAGCCCCTGTGGCTGAGGCCATGGCCGAGGCTGCGGCCTCAAGGTCAGGGGCTCAAGTGGGGATGTCCACCACAGGGGTGGCCGGCCCTACAGGGGGCACTGAGGAGACTCCCGTGGGCACTGTTTTCATAGGGCTGGCCAGAGGCGGAAAAACCTGGAGCCAGAGGTTCCGGTTTAGGGGAGGCAGGGGAAACATAAAGACTCTGGCTTCTGCAGTGGCCCTGGACTGGCTCAGGAGATTTCTTCTGGGAGAGGATCCGCTTCGGTACACGGTGCCTTGGAGGTGAAGAATAGAGGTGCGCTGTTTTCTGGCTGTGGAACTACCCGAAGCACTAAAGCACGCCCTGGCAGGCGTTTTGCAGGAGCTTCGCTCATGTGGAGCTGATGTTAGATGGGTGCGTCCCGAGGCCATACATCTGACCCTAAAGTTTCTGGGCGAGATTCAAGCTCAGCAGATGGAGGAAATACATCTGGCAGTCCAGGAAGTGGTTTGCTGTCACGGGCCTTTTAAGATGGAGGCCAGGGGCCTGGGTTGCTTTCCCAGGCTGGAGCAGCCTAGAGTCGTATGGGTGGGCCTAGAGGGTGAGAAATGGAAGCTCGAGGCCCTCCAGAGGGATGTGGAGAGGGCCCTGGTGCAGGTGGGATTTCCCAGGGAGGACAGGCCCTTCAAACCCCATCTGACCCTGGGGCGGGTGAAATCCCCCAAGGCCCGCCAGGCCCTGGTTCAGAGGCTCAGGAACAGAGAGGGGATACAGCTGGGGGAATTCATGGTGGAGTCCGTGAAGCTTTTCAGGAGCGAGTTGCTGCCATCTGGGGCAAGGTACACAGGGCTTTGGGAGGAGAGACTTGCCCTGCCAGGGCCTGAGTCGGCCCCTTGTGGGGCGGGTTTCGTTTGAAAGGCGCACAGGTTAACATAGCCCAAAGGAGGTCTGCCATGGACCTGGAGAAACAAAGGGAAAGGGCCCTGGATCTGGCTGTGGCCCAGATAGAAAAGCAATTCGGCAAGGGCTCCATAATGCGCCTCGGGGCAGGAGGCCCCCTTCAGGACGTGCGGGTCATTCCCACAGGCTCCCTTAGCCTGGATCTGGCTCTGGGAGTTGGGGGAATCCCCAGGGGAAGGGTCACAGAGATATATGGGCCAGAAGCCTCGGGAAAGACAACCTTGGCCCTCCATCTGGTGGCTGAGGCCCAGAAGGCCGGAGGTGTGGCCTCTTTCATAGACGCAGAGCACGCCCTGGATGTGCACTACGCCAGAAAACTGGGTGTGAATACAGACGAGTTGCTCATCAGCCAGCCAGACACAGGCGAACAGGCCCTGGAGATCGCTGAGATATTGGTCAGAAGCGGTGCTGTGGACGTACTCGTGGTGGACTCGGTGGCAGCCCTTGCCCCCAGAGCCGAGATAGAGGGGGAGATGGGTGACGCCCATGTGGGGCTTCAGGCCAGGCTCATGTCTCAGGCCTTAAGAAAGCTTACGGCTGCCATAAGCAAGTCCCAGACCGCAGTAGTCTTCATCAATCAGATAAGAATGAAGATCGGGGTGATGTTTGGCAATCCGGAGACCACCACGGGTGGTACGGCCCTGAAGTTCTATGCCTCGGTACGTCTGGACATCCGAAGGGTAGGGGCCATAAAAGAGGGCCAGGATGTAGTGGGCAGCAGGACAAGGGTCAAGGTTGTGAAGAACAAGATCGCACCTCCCTTCAAGGAGGTGGAGTTCGACATACTGTATGGTCAGGGGATCTCCAGAGAAGGAGATGTATTGGATCTGGCAGTGGAGCGGTCAATAGTTGAGCGAAGCGGCACCTGGTACTCCTACAAGGGGGAACGTTTGGGTCAGGGCAGGGAAAATGCCAAGACTTTTCTCAAGGAACATCCTGAGATCCTCAAGGAGATGGAGGCCGAGATTCTAGCAGGTGCCGGGCTGCAGACTGCCCGCCCCGATAAGGAGGGCTGAGTCCATGGTAGACCTCAAGAGAATACTCACCCTTGCAGTGCAAAGAGGAGCCTCGGACGTGCACCTGAAGGTGGGGCTTCCTCCTGTGCTGAGAATCCATGGCAAGCTGGTCCCTGTCACAGGTGAGAAGCGACTGATGCCAGAGGACACCAGGGAAATGGCCTTCTCCATAATGGGCGAAAGGCAGAAGGAGAAGTTCCGGGTGAGCAACGAGGTGGATCTGGCCTATGGGGTGTCTGGTTTGGGGAGATTCAGGGTGAACATTTTTTCCCAGAGGGATTCCATAGGCATGGTGTTGCGCACCATATCCGTGAATCCCCCCACAGTGGCCGAGTTGAATCTGCCTGCGGTCATAGAGAAGATAGCCATGGAGCCAAGGGGACTGGTGCTGGTCACAGGAACCACCGGAAGCGGTAAGTCCACAACCCTGGCAGCCATGGTCAACCACATAAACAGCAACCGCAACTGTCACATCATCACCATAGAAGACCCCATAGAGTTTCTCCACAGGGACAAGAAAGCCATAATCAATCAAAGGGAGGTTGGGCAGGACACCCAGAGCTTTGCCACGGCCTTAAGGGTGGCCCTGAGACAGGATCCCGACGTTATCCTGGTTGGGGAAATGAGGGATTTTGAGACCATAGAGACCGCTATCCTGGCTGCTGAGACAGGGCATCTGGTGCTAAGCACCTTGCACACCTTGGACGCCCAGGAGACAGTTAACCGAATCGTGGCAGTGTTTCCTTTTCAACAGCAAAAGCAAATAAGGCTCCAGCTGGCCACCATCTTGAAAGGGGTGATATCCCAAAGACTGGTCTCCAGAGCCGACGGCCAGGGAAGGCTTCCGGCCGTAGAGGTTCTGGTTTCCACGGCCCGCGTGAGGGAGTGCATATCCGAGGAATTAAAGACCAGGGAGCTCCATGATGCCATTGCTCAGGGCTATTCCACTTACGGCATGCAGACATTCGATCAATCTCTGATGGATTTGTTCAGAAGAGGCCTGATCACTTACGAGGAGGCTCTGAAAAACGCCACGAATCCTGACGACTTCGCCCTCAAGGTGAGCGGTATCTCGGGCACAAGTGAGGCAAGATGGCGCACAGATGAAGACGCCCAGGAGGTGAAGCTGAAATTCGAGTGAACGGATCCGCTCAGCAACAAGCCCAGAGAGCCCTGTCAGCAGCCCTGAGGTACCTGAGCGCACGAGACCGCACAAGGCATGAGGTGAGTTGTTACCTTCGCAAAAAGGGGTTCTCGGCTCAGGCAGTCCAGGATGCTCTGATGAGGCTTGATCAATGGGGTTACCTGGACGATCGAAGGGTGGCTCTCAACTGGGCCAGGAACAAGATGCAGGAGTCCTTCTGGGCAAAGGCCAGGGTCATGGGGGCACTGGAGAGAAGGGGCCTGGAACGAGAGATCATCCAGGATCTGATCTGCCACCTGGACCAGGAGTTGCCCGAGGCGGATCTGGCCTTAAAGGCTGCCAGGAAGTACCTTCGTACCCATTCAAAGGCCGGTAAGGACCTCAGCCGCCGTCTGGCAGCCTATCTGTGTAGAAGGGGGTTTGCGCCCGGTATCGTGGCAAGGCTCATCTTCAAAGAGCTGGGAGAGGATCTGGGAGAAGAAGGAAGTGCCTAGCAAAGCTGTCTCCAGCAAGAATCTGTAAGGGGATCCACGCTGAGATGAAAGGACGCGATATACGGTTTTACTTTCTGGAATTCTTCAGGAAAAGGGGACATACCGTGGTGCCCAGTTCCTCCTTGGTGCCCAAGGAGGACCCTTCCCTGCTTTTCACCAATGCTGGAATGGTGCAGTTCAAGAAGGTCTTCCTGGGGGATGAGAAAAGGGATTATTCCAGGGCGGTCAGTTCTCAAAAATGCGTTCGGGCGGGCGGCAAGCACAACGACTTGGAAAACGTGGGTTGGACCGCAAGACATCACACTTTTTTTGAAATGCTGGGTAATTTTTCCTTTGGGGACTATTTCAAGGAGGGCGCAATCCAGATGGCCTGGGAGCTTCTGGTGGGGGAGCTGGGGCTGCCTCCAGAGAGGCTCTTTGCCACCATCCACGAGGGGGATGAAGGCATGGGGCTTGGAGCTGATGAGGAGGCCAGGCAGATCTGGCTCAAGTATTTGCCCTCCCAGCGGATAGTTGCCTGCTCCACCAAGGACAACTTCTGGCAGATGGGGGACACAGGGCCTTGTGGACCCTGCTCCGAGATCGTGATAGATCAGGGCCCTGAGGTGGGCTGCAGAAGGCCCGAGTGTCGGGTGGGATGCGACTGCGACCGGTTCCTGGAACTCTGGAATCTTGTCTTCATGCAGTACAGCAGGGATGAGAAGGGACATCTAAGCCCTCTGCCCAGGCCCAGCATAGACACGGGCATGGGGCTGGAGCGCATAACGGCAGTGCTGCAGGGGAAGCTGAGCAACTATGACACAGACTTGTTTCAGCCTCTCATAGGCTTAATGGAAGAGCTAGCAGGAAAAAAGTACGGCCTGGATCCCAAGGCGGACGTCTCCATGAGAGTGGCTGCTGACCATGCCAGGGGGGTGACATTTCTCATAGGGGATGGGGTCATCCCTTCCAATGAGGGCCGAGGATATGTGTTACGCCGTATCATCAGAAGAGCTGCCCGCCACGGAAAGCTCCTGGGACTCAGAGAACCTTTTCTTTACAAGGCCTCTCAGATAGTGGTGGAGCAGATGCAGGAAGCCTTCCCTGAGCTGGCCCAAAGAAAAGCTGCCATAGAACAGATAATTCTGAAAGAGGAAGAGCGATTCGCAGAGACCCTGGACAAGGGGCTCAGACTCTTAGAGGAGGAGACCTTGCGTCTCAAGGCCCAGGGTTTAGGTGTCTTGCCTGGGGAGGTGGTATTCAAGCTTTATGACACTTACGGGTTTCCTGTGGATCTGACGGCGGACGTGGTCAAGGAAGATGGTCTTGAGATAGACACTCCTGGATTTGAAATGGCCATGGAGCAACAGCGCCGAAGGGCCAGGGCGGCCTGGGCAGGATCAGGGGAGGCAGAGGTACCTGAGGTGTACCGAAGACTGGTTTCCAAAGGGATAAAGACTACCTTTGTGGGCTACGAGAAATTAGAGGCAAGAAGCCGAGTGAATGCCCTGTTGAAAGACGGCCAGGAGGTGGGCCGTGCCCGGCCAGGGGACAAAGTGGAGGTTGTAACCGAGGAGAGCCCTTTTTACGGGGAATCAGGAGGCCAGGTAGGAGACAAAGGGCTCATTTTAGGACCAGGCTTGCGGATCCAGGTCCTGGACACCCTAAGACCCCTGATGGAACTAACCGTGCACATGGGAACCATCCTGGAGGGCGAGCTGGAGTTGGGCCAGGAAGTGGAGCTTCTGGTGGATAAGCAACTTAGGTGGGACACGGCCAGAAACCACAGCGCCACTCACATTCTTCAGTGGGCCCTGCGGGAGATCTTGGGGGAGACGGTACATCAGTCAGGATCCAGGGTGACTCCTGAGGGTTTCCGCTTTGATTACACCTACTCCTTAGGGGTGAGTCCCCAGGAGTTGAGGGAGGTGGAGCGTCTGGTCAACCAGAAGATAAGGGAGAATGCTCAGGTGAGGGTGCTCCTCATGCCCTACCAGGAGGCCCTGAAGACAGGGGCCATGGCCTTGTTTGACGAAAAATATGGGGAGACGGTGAGGCTGGTGGAAATGGGTGATTTCTCCAGGGAGCTTTGCGGAGGCACCCATGTGCATCACACCGGGGAAGTGGGTTTTTTCAAGATCCTAAGCGACAGAAGCATCTCGGCTGATGCGCGTAGGATGGAGGCCGTCACGGGAAGGGCAGCGGTGGAATTGGTTCAGAAAAACGAGAAGACCCTTCGGGATCTGGCAGAGCTGTTCAAAGCCGGCCCTGAGGAACTCATGGAAAAGGCCCGGCGGGTCTTGGAACGCCAGAAGGAGCTGGAAAAGCAGGTCAGGGCCTTGGAGGCTCGTGCTGCCACAGGAGGCTCCAGGGATTTGCTTTCCCTGACCCGGGAGGTGGCCGGAATAAAGCTGCTCTGTGCAGAGGTGGAGCTGGAAGATCCCAGAGCCATGGGCCAAATGGGGGATCAACTAAGGGATAGACTGGGCTCAGGTATAGTTCTCCTGGGTTCCAGGAGTGGCCCCAAGGCGGCCCTGACCATTTCGGTTTCCAGGGACCTGCAAGAGCGTTTTCCGGCCGGAGAGCTTATGAGGCAGGTGGCTGAGCTGGTTGGGGGAAAAGGAGGCGGCAGGCCCCATTTTGCACAAGGGGGAGGTCCTGCCAAGGAGAAGCTCCCTGAGGCCTTGGGTAAGCTTGGGGAAATAATTCTTGAGAGGGCTGGCGGATAGATCTTTGGGGAGCCCGGATTAAGGTCAATTGGTCATGTTCTCGATCTTTTCAACCCATTTCCTGGCAGCCCCACGAAGCTCTTCTTCCTCTATACGGGGAGCCGAGCCCAGAAGCTCCTCGGCCTCCTCTTCTGATATGCCCAGCTCCTGAGCCACCATGAAAGCATCCAGGTCTTCCCCGGCCAAGGCTCTGGAACAGGCTGCCACTGCCCCCAGAAGTACATCTCCCTGATAGAGCGGGATTATCATCTTGCAAAGCCCTATCTGACACAGGTCCACCACGGGCTGGCGGATCTTCTCAGCCTGCTTCATGAGGGCCTGGCTAGTCTGGCCGCAAACAAATGTGAGACTCTCCGGGCGATTGCGCACACGTATGCAAACGTCTGTATAGTCACCCACATGCACCAATATGTTTCCCCTGGAGTCCACAAGAGTGGCCACCATCCCCAGCTCTTGGGAAAGCTCCCTCAGCAATTGGGCCCAGCTTTCTTCCGGAAGAAGCTTAAAGGGGCTCCAATCCTGTTTAGTGTCTTTGTGCTCAGCCATAAAAAGCCCTCCTCTGGACTGGAACCTGGAGTCGCTTTTCCATGAAGCCACATGCTTGCTGTGTCTTGAGACACCCCACAAAGCCAGATCATGGAATCATATTCCAACAAAGGCTGTTGGCCAAGACCCGCCCTAGGCCAAGGCCCCTTTTTTGGTCATTCTTAGATCTAGGCTGAGGCCAAATCTCTCATATATCCCACCTGTGCTTCTCCAGGGGAGGCTCGGGTGGCTTTTTCAGCTCAGGTTCCAATAGCATCCACCTGCCGCTCAAGCGGGCCCAGGCCTCTCCCACAAACCTCACGTTGTTGGCCCTGGCAAAAACCACCACCCATTGATCATCCAGCCAACCCTCCAGGGATCCACGAACACTCTCTCCCACCTCTTTGTCCAGATCTGCCCTGAGAAGGAAAGTCCAGTCTTGCGCCTGAGAAGGGGGCCTCTTGGCTCGGGCCTCCTGCTCTGAGGCCACCTGGAGTCTCAGGCTCATGGGATCCTGGCGGGCTAGGTTGTCAATTATAAAGGCCTGGCCTGGTCTCAGGGGGCCGTACACTCCAGCCCTCCAGTTAAGAAAAGCCGAGAGGGGATCGTCCAGGAGCTTCCCCTGGGGAGGGAAATATTTTTTTCTGGAGCCATCTGGTCTCATCTTGTACTCCGTATAGGATCTAGATCCTGGCTCAAAGACCAGCACCTTTCTCCTCCAGGAGCCCTGGCGGGCCACCTGATCGGCATGCCACAAGGGCATAAAACGGCCTTTGTCCGATTCCCACTGTACAAGGGAGGCCAAGAGATCCACACGCTGCAAACTCAGAATCCCCGCTATGCCCTGAAGCCTTGTTTTCATGGCCACCAGATACTTCTGGGTGGAGGCCACCTTCTGGATCCAAATCCTGCCTTCGGCAAAGTCCTCCATGAGAGGGCAGCCCGCCTTGTACTCAAGGGCACGGCCCACCCAGAGTCCCAAATCCTCAGGCAGCCCTTGGACCTGCGTGGCTGTACAAGGCCGGGGCCACGAGCTTCTCAGGATTCCTGCTATTCCAAGGGCCTTGAGCAGGATTTTCATGAAATGGCGACGCTGAATTTCCATCAAGTTCCAATCTCCCTTGGGGTCAAAAGAATCACTCTGATTGACTCCCAATGATCCGGCTGGATGCAGTTGACATCAGACCGGAATAATGTAGCTTGTAACGAATGACCCCATTGAGCGGGGCCTGAAGCAAGGGAGCAAGGCCTATTATGTTCATATTCGGTCATGCAGGATTGACCCTCATGGGTTATCAAATCTTGGGGAGAAAGAACTCTGGCCTGTACCCCACCCGATTCCCACAGGTGGGAGCCATTCTCTTTTTTTCCCTTCTCCCAGATCTCTTGGACAAGCCTTTGACCGTGTGGCTGGTCCAAGGGGCTGTTTCAACTCGCTGGCTAGGACACACCATGGCCTTTTCCATGCTGGTGTGCCTGGCTGTTTACTTGCTGATTCCTTCCTGGAAAAAATATGTATGGGGCTGTCCAGGGCACCTTCTCCTGGATGGGATGTGGAGGTCTCCCCAAACCCTCTTGTTTCCGGTTCTGGGGTGGGAGATGGATCCTGGCTCGGACCCCAAGATCTCCTTTTGGGATCTCATTGCCTCCAGTATCCACAGGATAACAAGTGAACCTGGGTTGATCTTACCAGAACTCCTGGGCCTGCTGGTGCTCTCTTGGGCCCTGGCCCGTATGGGCGTTACATTTCGGGGCAAGGCCCGTGTGGTCCAGGATCTCCCTAGAGCCCAGCCCTGAGTCCAAGAGAAGCTCAAATGGCCCTGCCTATGCGGGCGCCCTCCAAGATGGCCTCCTTAATGCTTCTGGGTTCCAGGCAATCCCCTATTCGGTGTACCTCCAGACCCTCTGAGCAAAGGGGTGCAAAGAGGCTGTCCTCAGCACAGGTACCCAGGGCAAGCACCACCGCCGGAGCATTGAGGCTCAGGAGCTCTTTGTTTTCTGCCATCTCGCAACTCAGACGGCCGTCCTTGTACCCCAATATGCGGTGATTGGTAAGGAGCTCCACCCCGCTGCTACGCAGCCGCTCCAGGATGAGCTTTCGGGTCATGGCCTCATACTGGCGCCCCACCGAGTCGGTCATCTCCACGATGGTGACCCTATGCCCCCACTCTACCAGATGCAGGGCCACCTCACAGCCAATGGCTCCTCCTCCTGCCACCACCACCTCTTCTGGGAGCTTCTCCGGGGTCTCCAGGGCCTCCTTGTACGTGTAAAGGCCTTTGTTGCCTTCCTGAAGGAAGGGAAGCTTTAGGGGTTTTGCTCCGGTGGCCAGGATCACCACCTCTGGATTTCTGTGCAGGATCTCTTGGGGGTCCATTGCATGGCCCAAGGTGCAATAAACCTTGTGAAGGGACAGTTTGCACTGGTGGAACCTTACGATGTTAAGCAAGTCCTTCTTGTGAGATGGTATGGCCCCCAGAATCACCTGGCCGCCTATCTTTTCCGAGGCTTCTACCAACTCCACCTGGTGCCCCCTGCTGGCTGCCACCCATGCAGCCTCGCAGCCCGCAGGTCCGGCCCCTACTACCAGCACCCGGCGCTTCTTGGAGACCACATGGACAGCCATCTCCTGCTCCCGGCTAAGCTCGGGATTTACCAGGCACTCCACCCTGCCTTTCTTGAAAATGGAATTGATGCATGTATTGCAGCCCACGCACCTTCTGATCTCCTCTAACCTCCCCTCCATGGCCTTCTTGGGAAGCTCGGGATCGGCCAGAAGCGCTCTTCCCATGCAGACCAGATCCGCTTTACCCTCCCTGAGGATCTCTTCTGCCAGTGCAGGGCCATTGATCCTTCCCACACATATCACAGGGATCTCCACCTCCTGTTTGATCCGGTGGGCCGAGTCCACCAGGCAGCCTCTGGGCATCAGCATGGGCTGGGAGATCCATTCCGGGGTGGCATCGTTGCCTGCGGAGACTTGGA
This sequence comes from bacterium, assembly GCA_037481695.1. Classification (NCBI taxonomy): domain Bacteria; species bacterium. The sequence goes on from JBBFLE010000006.1 coordinate 137,180, forward strand.
CTGCATCTATTCCTGCCTGCCTCAAGAGCTTGATCACCTCGATGCTTTCTTGTACCGTGAGCCCGCCTGGCACGAATTCCTGGGCGCTGATCTTGAATGATATGGGGAAGTCAGGTCCCACTCTCTTTCGAACTTCCCTTACCACCTCAAGGGCGAACCTGCTGCGGCCACGAGTGTCCCCTCCGTACTCATCTTCCCTTATGTTGGAGAAACCCGAAAGGAACTGGTTTATGAGATACCCGTGGGCCCCGTGAATTTCCACCAGCTCGAAGCCCGCCTCCACTGCTCTTTGGGCCGCATCTCCGAAAAGCTTTACTATGCGTTGGATGCCTGCTTGATCCAACACCTCGACTTCCCCACGGATGGTGGGGCACCTCAAAGGAGAGGGAGCCAGGGGGTAGCGACCAATAACCTTGGAGGAGGTCTGCCTGCCCGCATGATGGATCTGTATTCCTGCTCTGGCCCCTTGTGCTTTTATCACCTCTGCAAGGCTGGCAAGCCCTGGAATGAAGGAGTCATCAAAGATGCGCATCTGGTGATGGGAAACTATGCCCTCTGGAGCCACGGCCGAGGCCTCCACCATGACCATGGCGGCTCCTCCCCTGGCCCGCTGGCGATAGTATTCCCTGGTCCGCTCAGTGATGGATCCATCTGCCTCCACCAGAAACACTCCCATGGGGGGCATGACTATGCGGTTCTTGAGAACCAGGCCTCTTAAGCTAAAAGGGGAGAAGAGGTTCTCCAGTTTCATTTGGGAATCTCCTTAATGCAAGAGCCGTTTACCGTAAAACACTTCTAACCCTTCTCTTGAGTTGTGTCAAACAGGCTCAAGTGCAGCAGGCCTCTAAGACCTGGCCGAGGCTGCCTTGCGCCACATTCGCCTGAATTTGAGACGGCTAATCCTAAGGTAGTCCCTATCTGTTGCGAAAACTTCCAGGGTGGCCCAACCCTTGTAACCCGACTCCTTGAGGGCTGCAGCAACCTTCACAAAGGGAATCCTCCCCGCCCCTATGGGCAGATGATCGTCCCTTTCCCCCCAATTGTCGCTTATATGGACATGCAATATTTTTTCACCATAGGCGGTTATGAAATCACTGATCCTTGGGAAGCCGCCGCCTATGAAGGCATGCGCCACATCCAGGGTGATTCCCAGGTTGGGGAATTTCTTCAAGACAGGGTCAAAGTCCCCAGGAGTCACAAGCCATCCTCCCTTGGGGAACATGTTCTCCAGGCCCACCGGGATACCCAGGCTGGAGGCCTTTTCCAACAGAGCTTCCAGGCTCTCCAAGGCAGCTCGGGTGCTTAAGTCCCTGGCCACATTTCCCAGGCCCAGGAAGCTTCCTGGATGTAACACCACGCATCGAGCCTTCAAATGGGAGGCCAGATTTAAGCCCTCCAAGGTCTCCTCCAGGGAAGCTTTTCTTATGCGGGGAGTCAGGTCCCCTGGCCATACAAAGGTGGGGAGATGCACCACCAATCCCATGGAGCAATCCCCGAGAAGACCCAGTATCCTGTCCTTGCGCTCCCAGATGAGGGCAGGCAGTGCCTGAGGGGCATCCAGGGCCATCTCCAGAAAGTCGAAGCCCAGGGCGGCAATTGCCCTTATCTCTTCTTCCAGGTCCTTGATGGGGTAGTTCATGGCCCCTAATAGCAATGTCATTCCTCCAAGGAGTGGGGCCCTACCATGGACGAGGTCAGGGCCTTTATGGATTCCTCCCGGATAAGGCGGGAGACCTCTGTCTTTATTCTCAAGAACTCCGGGGAGGCCTTTACCTGGTAATCTCTGGGGCGGGCAAGGGGAACCTCCAGAACCGCTTTGATCCTTCCAGGCCTTGCGGTCATGACAAAGATCCGGTCAGAAAGGAATACCGCCTCTTCAACGTCATGGGTCACGAAGAGGATGGTCTTGTGAAGCTCTTCCCAGATCTGCAGGAGAAGCTCCTGCATGAGGGAGCGGGTCTGGGTATCCAAGGCCCCGAAGGGCTCATCCAAAAGCAGGATGTTGGGATCATTGGCCAGGGCCCTGGCAATGGCCACCCTCTGTTTCATGCCCCCAGACAGGCTTCTGGGATAAGCTCTTTCGAATCCTGAAAGTCCTATCTTCTGAATGAAATTGAGGGCCACAGCCTCGCATTCTTTCTTGTCGCGTCCCGAAAGTCGAAGCCCGAACTGAATGTTCTCCACCACCGTAAGCCATGGAAAGAGGGTGTAGTTCTGGAAAACCATGCCTCTGTCTTTCCCTGGACCCTCTATTGTACGGCCGTCCAAGGTGGCACTGCCTGCGCTGGGTCTGGAAAGACCGGCCAGGATCCTAAGCAGAGTGGATTTCCCGCATCCTGAAGGCCCCAGGATTGTGGCAAACTCCTGGTCCCGGATCTCCATCTGGATCCCTTCCAGGGCCGTGACTTTGACCCCGTGGGTGTGGAAGCTTTTGGAGAGCCCCTGCACCCTCAGTCTTACAGAGTTTATTCTGTCCACGGGAAGAGTTTCCTTTGCAACCACTTGAAGCCCAAATCCGTTACCAGGCCAAGCACCCCGATGGTAATTATGGAAAATATGATGTTGCCTGTCTGGAGGAGCCTTTGGGAATTGAGGATCCTGTAACCAAGCCCTGCCTCAGAGGCTACTAGCTCGGCCACTATGATGTATGTCCAGGCCCAGCCCATTATTATTCTCAAGGTGTCTAAGATTCCGGGCATGCTGGCCGGAAGCAAAACCCTGACTATGACCTGGAACCTGCTGGCCCCGAGGGTGTAAGCGGTCTCCATCATTTCCATGGGTACCCCCCTGGCCACCACTGTCACCATGAGGGCTAGTTGAAAGAAGCTTCCCACGAAAATGATAGCCACCTTTTCAAGATCTCCTATTCCCAGCCAAAGGATGAAAAGAGGGATGAAGGCAGATGCCGGCATGTAACGTACAAAACCCACCAGGGGTTCGAAGATCGCCTCCGCTGCCCTGAAGGTGCCCATCAAGAGGCCCAGAGGAACTCCCAGAAGGGCTGCAGCCAAAAAGCCCAACAAGATCCTATAAGTACTGGCCCATATGTCAGCCAAAAACTCCAGCTCGGCAAAAAGAACATAACCTGCACGCAGGACTTGGTCTGGCCTGGGCAGGAAAAAGGGCTGGATAAGGCCCAGGGAGGTGACACCCCACCAAAGCACAAGCACGGCAGCGAATCCCCCGAAACCCAGGCAGATCTGTAAGCTTTTGGGAATAGGTGACCTAGGGGTGAGTATGGATCGCCATTGCATGATAGCTGAGTTTAAAACTAGGATCCAGAGCTAGTTGTTTCACCCGAGAGTTTCCCCTGGAGAAAGGGGGGAGTTTCACACCCCCCCCTTTCCCCTGGGAGGCTATTTTATGAAGGATCCGTCTATTACGCTCTTAGGATCTATCCTCTTGGGAATCTGCTTGGTTTCCATCCAGAGATCCAGAGCCCTCTCCACCACCTTATAAAGCTCTCCCGGCTTATCCCCGGTGCCGAAATAGGCCTTGTTCTCCTGCAAGCCGTAAAAGCGTACCCCTTCGATGTGCTTCTTGTATAGCTCAGGGGTATCTTTTGTGAACTTGGCCATGATGGCATTGGCATCATCCGGGTTTTTCTTGTGGTACTCCAGGGCCTCGAACCATGCCTCCAGGATCTTTTTGACCGCCTCTTTGTTCTTCTCTATGAAATCGGGCCTGAAGGCCAATGCATCTACTATCACCCCAGGGGTCTTGCGGCTGTCCAGGAGCACGTGCCCTTTGCCTTCGCTGGCTGCCCTTGACAGATGAGGCTCCCAGGTAATGGCCGCATCCACCTTGCCAGCCACAAAAGCAGAGGCCGCATCCCCGGCAGTCATGTCTATCATGTTGATATCAGATAGTTTCATGTTGTGCTGGGTGAGCACGTAGTTGGTCCAAAAAAGGGTGGCCCCTCCCTTGTGCCCGGCCACGTTTTTGCCTTTGAGATCTTCCACCTTTTTTATGGACTCTACGGCCACTATGCCGTCTCCGCCATAAGAGTCATCCAGGGCCAAGACCATTTTCACTGGAATGTCATTGGCTGCCGTGATCACATGGGCATCTGCTGTGGTGCACATGCCCTGAATATGTCCAGCAGCCAGTGCCGCTCTTCTGTCAGCCACCTTCTCGATGATCTTGACCTCCACATCCAGCCCCTTGGCCTTAAAAAAACCCTTTTCCTGGGCCAGATAAAGCGGGGCATATCCTATCCAGTTGGACATGCCAATGAGAATCTTCTCTGCGGCCCAAGCACCTGTGGGGAGCAAAAGGGCGCAAAGAGCCATAACCAAAACCAATCCCCCCAGCTTTCGCCTCATGGTTTCCTCCTGATCCTAGATATTTAAAACCCTCGAATCCCTCGATAGATGAGCCTGGAAGCCTGTATGCTACATTTCCTAGAGCCCTGATGTCAAGAAGTCCTGCGAAGTTTGAAGGCCGAGAAGCCATCCATGCCCTGTCTATGGGGAAATGTGCGCAGGAATCCATGGGGGTCCACCAGAGTCCTGGCCTCTTGGGGAAGCCCCTGAGGCGAAACCACGGGCTCAAAGTTTCTGGTCTTGCTCAAGAAGGCTTCTCTGACCCCCTCTGTTTCCTCCTGTGTGTGTGTGCAGACGCTATATACCAGGATTCCTCCTGGGGCCAAAAGGGGAGCCAGGTTCTCCAGCATTCGGAGCTGAATATCGGCCATGCGTGGGATGTCCTGAGGGGTTCTTCTCCACTTGGCATCGGGATTCCTTCTCAATACGCCCAAACCTGAGCAGGGGGCATCCAGGAGAATACGTTGAAAAGGGCCGCCAGGCACACTGGAGGGATTCAACAGGTCAGCCTTGAGGATGCTCACACAGGTTATGTTGAGCTTCTTGCATTCCTGAGCCAGTAGGTGAAGCTTTGCCTGGTGAATATCCACGGCCAAGATCCTTCCTTTGTTCCCTAAGAGTTGGGCCATATGGGATGTCTTGCCTCCTGGGGCAGCACAGGCATCCAGCACCATCTGATCCCCTTGTAGTTCCAGCCAGTGAGGGATGAGCTGAGAAGCTTCATCCTGGACCTGGAACCAACCCCTACGAAAAGCCTCCAGTCTGCTCAAAGGCACTTCCAGACTAAGCACCCGCAGACCCTCGGGACTGAATTGTGTGGGAAGAACCTCCAAGCCCTCCCTTTCAAGGGCTTCCATGAGCTCCTTGCGGGTGATCTTCAGGGTGTTGGTCCTGATGGTAAGGGGCGCAACCTGGTTGTTAGCCGTACAAAGTTCCTTGGCTTGCTGGAGCCCCCACTGCCTGATCCACCTCTCCACCATCCAGACAGGGTGAGAGGTCTCCATGGCAATGCGTTGTGCATCAGGCAAATTGGAATCCACAGACAGAATAGAACCCGCTTTTTCTGCCAGGGATCTAAGCACTCCGTTGGCAAAGCCTGTGGCATATGCCAGGCCCAGTTCCCTTACCAACTCCACGGTTTCGTTGACAGCCGCAGGGGCAGGAATCCTATCCAGAAAAAGAATCTGGTATGCACCCATGCGAAGCGCTGCCAAAAGCTTGCCTGGAATCCTGGACAAGGGGCGGGAACTCACCTGGCTCAAGGCTCTGTCCAGGGCTGCCTGCCATCTCAAGGTGCCCATCACCAGTTCATGGGCAAGGGCCTTGTCTTGGCGTGGGAGGGAAGGATCTGTTTCTAGCCTGGCCGAAAGGAGAAGATCAGGATAGGCGCCTTGATTTTGAGTGCGCCAAAGCACCTCCCAGGCCAACCGCCTGGCTCCACGATCTCTTTTGGGGGCCTTGTTCATATGGTGCAACTCCCCCAGGCCTCGAAGTCTTTCGGCTCCCAGAGATGACTTTAGAATTCTAAGATCGGCGCCATTTGGGAATGTGCACCTGATGAGCCATTACCAAACACAAGAAATTGAGCCTCTTGGCACTCTGAGCCTTGGGTACTGTTGGCTCGTTGCAAAAGGCCTACAAAGATTCCAGTAGCTCTCCTTCTATCACCCCCCTGCCGGAAACAAAGGCTTGGGCAGCCATGGCTGGTTTGGCCTCGGGCTGCAATCTTAAGACCTCCAAAGTACCCCCACCCGTGGCTATCCATAGGTTTTCCCCCCGGGCCTTGATGACAGTGCCCGGTTTTTGCCCTGATTCCAGGGCAAGGGCTCTTGCCTTTAGGATCTTCAACTGCTTTCCCCTACAAAAGGTGAAAGCAGTGGGCCAAGGGACCATGGCCCTCACCTTTCTATGAATCATCTCTGCCTTATCCTCCCAGGCTATGCGGCCATCCTGCTTACGCAGCTTGGGGGCATAGGTGGCCTCCTCATCCCTCTGGGCAGAGAGGACCAATGCCCCCCTTTGCAGTTTCCCAAGGGTTTCCAACATCAGATCCGCCCCCATCAGTGAGAGCCTGGCGGAGAGCTCCAGGGCATCTTCTTGGGGCCCGATGGGGGTTCTTGCCACAGCTGCCACGGGTCCTGTGTCCAAGCCTTCATCCATCTGAATTATGCTCAAACCTGTCACCTCATCTCCCATCAGGATAGCCCAGGCAATGGGTGCAGCCCCCCTGTGGCGGGGCAAAAGGGATGCGTGAAGGTTCAAACAGCCCAAGGCCGGTATCTGAAGAAAAGCACCCGGCAGTATCTGCCCATAGGCCACCACCACGGCCACATCAGGCTTCAAAGCTCGGATGCTATCCAGGCAATCAGGATCCCCGGCCCGCTGCGGCTCCATGACTCTGAGCCCTGCCTTGGAGGCCAACTCTTTGACCGGGGAAGCTTTCAGAAGGCGGCCCCTTCCAGCCGGCCTGTCCGGCTGGGTGATCACGCCCACCACCTTATGGGAAGACTTCAGGATGGCTTCCAGTGTAGGAACTGCAAAGGAGGCTGTCCCCGCGAAGAGGACCCTGAGACTCATGCCAAAGCCCTTGCGGCCTCTCTTAGCCGTCGGCGTCGGTAAAGCTCTCTCTTGAGAGAACTGATCCTGTCTATGATCAATTTACCGTCTAGATGATCTGCTTCATGTTGGAGGGCTATGGCCAGAAGCCCATGGGCCTCTATGTGGAACCTTTTGCCTGAGAGATCCTGGGCTGACATCCTTATCTTCTCCATGCGGGGTACCTCCACCATCATATCAGGAACGCTCAGGCAGCCTTCCTCCCAGGTGATCTGGCCTTCTCCGCCCAAGATCTCGGGATTGATGAACACCATGGGCCCAGTGTCCTCTTGATGAGAGGAGACATCCACCACAAAGAGCCTTATGTTGTGGCCCACCTGTGGAGCTGCGAGCCCTACCCCCGGGGCCTCGTACATGGTCTCAAACATGTCATCCACTAGCTGTTTCAAATCTTTGAAGCTTCCCTTGACGGGAAGGCTAGGCCTCTTGAGAACCGGATCTGGGTATTTGCAGATTTTCAAAAGGCTCATCACAAGGCCCCTTGTCAGCGCAAGCTCTTTTCTTTACTATAGAAAACCAATCAGACCAAGTCAAGGAAACCACCTTGCAGACAAAACCGGAACTGGCCTTTGACTCTTTCAAAATTGCTCCTTCCCTCTTGTCCGCGGACTTCGGCCGTTTGGCAGAAGAAGTCCTGGCCTTGGAGAGGGCTGGGGCGGACTGGATCCACCTTGATGTCATGGATGGCAATTTTGTGCCCAACATTACTTTTGGTCCCAGGGCCGTGGAGGCTGTGCGCAGCGTCACGAGGCTTCCCCTGGACGCTCATCTGATGGTGGAGAACCCGGACCGCCACCTCAAAGCCTTCATATCTGCTGGAGCAGACTTGGTAACAGTGCATGTGGAGACATGTCCCCATCTCCACAGGACCTTGCAAAGCATTCGTGACTTGGGTGCCAGGCCCGGGGTGGTGCTCAACCCTTCTACGCCTCTTAGCTCATTGGAGTACATACTGGAAGAAGTGGAACTTGTTATGATAATGACAGTGAATCCTGGTTTTGGAGGGCAGAGCTTCATTCAGGCCATGATCCCTAAGATCCGGGCTCTGCGCAGGATGATGGATGAAAGGGACTGCAGGGCGGAGTTGGAGGTGGACGGTGGAGTCCACATAGGCAATGTGAGGGAGGTGGCCAGAGCCGGGGCCACTGTGTTTGTGTCTGGTTCCGGCATATTGGACACAAAGGATTACGCGCAGGCCATTGGGCGCATGCGGGAGGAGATAAGGCTGGCTAAGGCAGCAGGAGGTTGGAATGCGGCGGACAGAGGTTCCTCCGCTAGATGAGGACAAGATACTGGATGCGCCCATAGGCCTGGACATGGACGCTCTTGGGGGCAAGGACCTGGGTTCTCTGTCCATACGCCAGGCCCCCAAGAAGAAAAAAGGGCGGGCCAAGGGTGTTTGGATTCTTGTGGGTTTTCTGCTAGGAGTGGGCCTGGCAGGTTTTGTTTTTTGGGAAATCAGCCCCACAACTGAGAATGTGCCCAGAAGGAGTCACTCTGCATCCCTTTTTTCTTATCCCGTGGAGGGGATCCGCATCCAGCGCCTTGCATTGCAAAAAGAGGGGGAGCAGGCCGAGGCTTCCTCGGTGCTGCTGAGGGAGCAGACCCTTCGGGTGGTGTATGGAAAAGAGAGCGTGAGATTTGTCTCGGTGGAGAGAGACCCTTCCATTTGGGCACGTGTCTTGGCGGTTTTTCTTAGCCCACCTGGGCTCTATCTGGAGGGCAACCCCATTGACCCGGGCCAGGATCTGATCTCCTTCTTGGCCCCGGAGAAGAGCCTTGTGTATGAGCTTTCTCTGAGAGCTGGTCCCCATGGGCCAGCTCTAGCCAGATTCACACTGGAGCTCCAGATGAGCGCCGAGACCTGGGCTGCCAGGGCACGGGAACTGAAGGAACCACAGGCTCAGAGAGCCTGCCTGGAACAGGCCCTCAGGGCAGAGCCTGGCAATGTGGATCTGCTCATGGCTTTGGGCAATCTCCTTTGGGAACAAAACGAGCCCTTGGGGGCGGCCGAAAGGTTCGAGGAGGTTCTAAAGCATTCTCCCAAACACAAGGAGGCCGCGCGAGCCCTGGCTTCCATCTATTCCAAGTCAAAGCCCAAGAGGGCATTGGAGATGTATAAACTCCTAAGTGACATAGACCCTGACAACAGACTCGACAATCTCAAGCACATGGCCGCACTCCAGGAGCGCCTGGGGGTCTCTCCGGCAGAGACTTACAAGAAGATCCTGGCCATCCAGAAAAACGATCCCGATGCCCGAAGAGGTCTTGATACACTTTATGCCAAAAAGGTGGAGATGGCTCAGCAGGCCGAGAAAAAAGGGAATCTTTCCCAGGCCATCGAACAGATGAAGCAGGCTCTGGAGTTGAACCCGAGCAAAGAGGGCAAGGCATACCTGGCCACCCTTCACAACAACCTGGCCTATTCCCTGGCCAAGCAGGCCAAGTTCAAGGAGGCCATACCTCATTACGAGGCCTCCTTGCGATTGGAGGAAAGCGCAATCACCTACCTGAATCTGGCTGATGCCTATGCCAAAGCTCAACAACACTCAAAGGCACTCCAAAGTGTGGAGAAAGCATGGGCGCTTAAGCCCAAGGAGCCGGAGGTGGTCAAAAACCTTCTTCTGCTTTGGGCCGAGCTGCTGACCCAGAAAAAGGATTATGGGGGAGCTACTGCCAAACTCCAGGAGCTGCATGCCAAGTTTCCCAAGGATCCGGAAGTGGCCAAGATGTTGGCAGCAGCCTATTGGAACCAGAAGGATTTAAACAAAGCCCTGGAAGTACTCCAGAGGGTTCCAGGACTCATGGCATCACACCCACCTAAGGCAAGGGCAGAGATCCACGCCATGTTGGGAGACCTTTACCGGGCCTTGGGGGATCAGGAAAAAAACGTTAAAGGCCGTATAGCACGTTATGACGAGGCTCTGAAGGAATACAAGGCAGCTTTGGCTCTGAACAAGGGTGACAAGCAGACACAAAAGAAAAAAGAAGAGCTGGAAAGCGAGCGCATGGCACTGGTGAAGCGTTCCCTGAAATCTTCCTGATCTGAGTAAAACAAGGCCTGATCAATTGCCAGGAATAGGAATTCTGGCGCCCGATTTTCCAATCCGGGGCTTGTTGGGTTGGACCTAACGGGTGTCTCTTGGGGAAGGCTTTATCACGGACTTTTTATCCCTCATGGGAGTCCCAAACACAAGAAACTGATCGGGGAGAGGCGATTTGAACGCCCGACCTCTTGCTCCCGAAGCAAGCGCTCTGACCAGTCTGAGCTACTCCCCGAGAAGTTCCCACAGAATGCTTCTGACTTTTTTCGGACCATAAATTTTGACTTTTCTGAAAACCTTCAAGAGCTCCAAGGGACCAGCCCTAATGAAACATGCTTTAGGTTCTATATGCTTGAAGCCTGTGCCATAGAGCCTAAGGTCCCCAGTTGATGATCCAGTAAATCCTTTCGTTTCTTTTGAGAAGAGGGCCTCTCTTGCAAGACCCAATCCAGCCGGGCCCAAGCCCAGCAGAAATTCCTTGGTGCCCCATGGATCAACAACTCTAGTGAGAACTCCTAGTGCATTGTCTCCCCAGGCTCTGTCTTACTGAGTATCTCTTCTAGCTCATCTACGAACTTCTCTTCAAGCTTCTTGACCACGAAAATGGGAACCCCCAGTCTCATGGCCAAGGCTATGGCATCACTGGGCCTGCTGTCTACTGCCAGTTCCTTTCCGTCTTGTCTTATGTAGATAAAGGCATAATATATGTTGTCCCTCAAGTCAGACACCACTATTCTCAAGACTTCCCCATCTAGGCTTTCAATGAGGTTGGCCATGAGATCGTGGGTGAGGGGCCTTGCTGCAGGAATTCCCCTCAGGGCCATGGCTATGGCGTTTCCTTCGAAGGCTCCCACGAAAATGGGAAGCACCTTGCCTGTGGTTTCTTCCTTTAGGTTCACCCTGTACATGGAGCCTTGAGCCTCATAGGAGACGCTTTCCACAACTACGGGGATCATAGCTTACCCTCCCCACCCGGAAGTCTGGGTTTTTTGCCACTGGTTTCTCAATGATGGCACACAATCCGGGTTAGGTTTGTTTTTTGAGAGCCCCAAGCGGATTCCATAAGAACCGAAAAAAATGTATCATACGGCCCGAAGCTGCGTCAATCAATCACAGGAGAGAACTGAGCCCCTTGTTTTTGATTGCATTGTTGATTCTTGGCGCCTATTTGCTGGGCTCTGTGCCTTTTGGGCTTTTGTTCTCCAAAGCCCTCGGGAAGAAGGATCCCAGGTCTTGGGGTAGCGGCAACATCGGCGCCACCAATGTTTTTCGCACCTCTGGCCTTGGAGCCGCAGTGCTAACTCTATTGGCAGATGGGCTCAAGGGATACGTGCCAGCGTGGGGTGCGGTAGCACTTCAATTGGGGCCCTGGGAGGCAATCTTGGTGGGCTTGGCTGCGTTCTTAGGGCATCTGTTTCCTGTTTACCTGGGATTCAAAGGGGGGAAAGGAGTTGCCACCGCAGCAGGAATCATGGCGGCATTGGCCCCTTTGGTACTTTTTGGGTGTTTGGGAGTATTCATCCTGGGTTTTGCCCTGAGCAGGTTGGTTTCCGTGGGCTCCATCATGGCTGCTTTTGGGGCTCCTGTGGGGGCTAAGCTTCTTGGGGGAGAGGCTCCACTTGTTTTTTTGACCCTGGTGCTGGCCTGTGGGATCCTCTGGAGGCACAAAGAGAACATGAGGAGGCTCCTAAAGGGGGAGGAAAAGCCCTTGATCCGTAAGCCCAGGCCCGGTTGATCCAGCTTTGCTTTGGCTGAAGGGTAACTTGCCTAAACCGGATCATTTGCCAGGAATTCGGATCTTGAGGCCTAGAGCTGGGAAGGACCCAACAGGCTAAATGCCGGGTTCATTTGAGCATAGACCACTTGAGCCCAGAATCTCATGGGCTTAGCCTGCATCATCCACTGGTTGCGAACAATGCGGGCTAAACTTTGCGCAGTCTCCTGGCTTGGCTGCGCTCTTTCTTAGAGAGCCTGCGACTGGGGCCTTTTTTCTTGGAACAGCCTTTGAAGGGATGCTCTTTGTCCGAGTCATCTTTTGCTGGGGCCATGCCATCAAATCCCACTGCCTCCAAGCTCTTCAGGCGGCTCCAGAGCTCCTTAGAGCTCACAACCGCCGCTCCCGCCTGGCGGCAAGATTCTGCCAGGGCCCTATCGGAGGTGGCCACAACCACCCCCTGAGGATTGGCCCGGACCATGCCGAGGATGGCAGCATCGGCCCGCCCCTGACCTCCGGCAAAGACCACCTTCAGCCCTGACCGGGACTCCTGTTTCACACGTGAGCCTGCAGCGTCGAAGACCACGGTCATTCTCAGTGGCCTCATGAGTTTGAAAGCCCTAAGCCTTCTCAGCAAGAGTTCTCTTGAGGTCTCCAGATCCCCTGCCGGATCCAGGGCGTCTCCACCAGCCACTCCCATGAGGTTATAACCGTCTATTATCAAATGAACTGCCAAGGTCCTAACCCTTCATTGACCCGTAGATTGGGAGATCGTAGCATGGAAGTCTCAGAGGAGCCAAGAACGCGCCTCGAGGCTCAAACACAGATTCCAAAGGAGGGTTTGTACCAGAATGCTCACCAAGAGGATCATCCCATGCCTTGATGTGCGGCTGGATGAGGAGGGCCGCCCTGTGGTTACCAAAGGTCACCACTATGACGTCAGGGGTGCTGACGGCAGGATCCGCAACTTGGGTGACCCGGTGGCCATGGCAAGGCTCTACGACGAAGAAGGGGCCGATGAGTTAATTTTTCTGGATATCACCAGGACGGCCCACGGCAGAAGCCCTCTTATTTCCATAATAGAAAGGGTCTCGGATCAGGTTTTCATGCCTCTTACCATAGGAGGGGGCATAAGAACTCTGGATGATGCTCACAATTACTTTGATGCCGGGGCGGATAAGGTGTCCCTTGGGAGCTCGGCCGTGGAGATAGTGTTGAATGCGCTTCAGGGCAAAAGGGCCTCGGGGCCAAACCTCATAGAGGAGATAGCCAGGCTTTACGGTTCCCAGGCGTGTGTGATCTCCATAGATCCGGTTCGCAGATATGTGCCCTTTGCCGAGCAGACCCACCACCCCACGGTGCCTACGCTCCTGCCAGGGCCTGAGGGAGAGCAGTATTGCTGGTTTCAATGTTCCGTGAAGGGGGGTAGAGAATTCCTAGATGTGGATGCCTTGACCCTGGCCCGCCTTGTGGAGCAAATGGGGGCAGGGGAAATCCTTCTCAATTCCATAGATAGGGACGGAACACGCTCGGGCTTCGACATAGAGCTGGTGCGGGCCGTGGCACAAACAGTGTCCATACCTGTGATAGCCTCCAGCGGAGCGGGAAAGCCTGAGCATTTTCTGGAGGTTCTGACCCAGGGAGGGGCAGACGCGGCCTTGGCTGCCAGTCTTTTCCACTATGGGGAGCTGAGCATCCAAGAAGTGAAGGAATATCTGGCTTCCCACGGAGTCGCAGTTAGAATGTAAGCTCAAGAAAGCCTCTGGCAACAATCATCAAGTTTTTCTTAGCTGTTGCAGCTGCCTGTGAAGAGATGCTTTGATGTGGAGGAAATCCTCGTACTGGAAGCCTTCCCATCTGCAGGGCAAAAGGGTGTTGTTCTGAAAAAGAGGTTCTTGGGAGATGGGGAAAGGGCTATTTTTTATGGCCTCTTGCCACAGCTCGGTGTTGGGAATGGGGGAGTACTCGGCTATGTGGGGCCTCAAACCCAGCTCCAATACATAATGGATGCTTTGCTCGAGTTCCTCTAGCCTCTGGCCGGGAAGCCCAGCTAGAACATAGACCCCGATATCCCTGGCATCATAGCCTGCCTGGAGCAGGCAATGCACTGCGGCTTCAAAAAGGGCCTTGCTCAGCTTGCCCCCTGTGCGCTGGTGAAATGAATCGTTGAGGCTTTCCAGGCCCAGGCGAAGGGTCACAAAATTGAATTTCTTGAGGCTTCGTGCCAGTTCCATTCCCAGGTATCTGGCATGAAGACCGTTGGGGCAGTGAAATCTCAAATTACTCTTAAGCTTGCTTTTCACATAATGAAGAGCGGGGAGCAGATGAGATTCAGCCTCCCAGAGCAGGGCATCGTCGTAGAAGACCACGTCTTCAACTCCCAGAGAAAGCACGCCGGATATTATCTCCTGGGCCACCTCCTGGGGGGCTCTGGGGCCCTGGGGGGAGCAAAGAAGATGGGATGCGCAATAGGAGCATCTAAAGGGACAGCCCAGGGAGTTTCTCACGCATATGGATCGAGCCCAAGGGGCAAGATCCCAGGCAGGCAAAGAGGATTCCTGAGCAGGGGGTTCTTTCAAGGAAAAGAGGCTGGCCAGGCTCTTGCGTAACTGGGTCCAGTCGCCGCCTGGGATCACAAGGTCAGCTCCGCTGAACTCCCTGGCGTGCTCTGGAAGAAGAGTGGCATAGGTTCCTCCCAGTACCACCGGCACATCGGGGAAGAATCTTCGGCAATAAGAGATGGTCTCCTGCACTCCTGGATACCAGTAGGTCATGCCTGAGCTGACGAGGATAAGGTCTGGCCTGGGTTGTTTCTTGAGATCTTGCTCCAACAAGGCAGGAGGTATTCCGTACCGTTTGTATCGTCGCGGGAACCATTGAAGCGGCCTGGGCTTCGGTATTTCTTCCTTGTAAAAGGTCCCGTGATCTTCGGGAAACCTCTTTAGCTTCTGCTTCTGAAGACCTGGATGGTGGGGGTTCAGGCAGTCCACCAGGTTCACCTCAACACCCAAGGCACGAAGGAATCCACCTATTTTGAGCAGTCCAACAGGACGAACCCAAAGATCGTATGCTGCAAAGTCGTGAATCCAAGGCTGTACAAGAAGAGCTCTAGGCAACTCTTATCTCCAATGCCAGTCCACACAGTCCATTTGTACCATAAGAGGAAGATCTTCTTTCAATGGAATGATTCTCCCAGTATTTCCTGCTCGAGCTGCCATGGAATCCCCCATTGATCATCCCAGGATCTTGCCCTTACCCCTAATGCACCATATTTCCCAGATCTCATCTTTGAAGACTTATTTGCCTGCACCCCGTCAGTTGTTTTATGGGAGTCTCCAGTGTGACTGGATCCCATTATGAAACTCATGCCAGGCCGGGACAACCTATTGACATGGTTCGCTCCTTCTCATTATAGTTCAAGCATGAATTGCCGGGGGAAAGCAGCTCCTGGGATTTCGGGCAAGGGAAGAGGCAGGAGGTATGGATTTCTACGAAGAGAACCCAGATAAGGTGACACAGGCCGACATAGTGGTTGGAATTCCCTCTTACAACGAGGCCCGACTAATCCCTTACCCCACTCAGCAGGCCAGCCTGGGTTTGACCCAGTTCTTTCCTGAATACCGCTCGGCTATCATCAATGTGGACAATCATTCTGAGGATGGAACAAAAGAAGCCTTTTTCAACACAGAAACTCAGGTACCCAAGCTTTACATCTCCACCCCCGAAGGAGTAGTGGGCAAGGGACTGAATCTCAGGAATTTCTTTAGAAAGGCTTGTGAGCTGGGGGCCAAGGCTTGTGTGGTGGTGGATGCGGATCTCAGAAGCATCACCCCCCGTTGGATAAAGAACTTGGTGGAGCCTGTTTTCCAGGATTTCGGTTTTGTTTCGCCTCTTTACGTTCGGCACAAGTATGACGGCACCATAACCAACAGCATAGGATACCCCCTTACCCGCTGTGTGTTCGGAAGAAGGGTCAGACAGCCCATTGGAGGAGACGTGGGTTTTTCAGGAGAAATGGCTAAGGTTTTCCTGGAACATCCTTACTGGAACTCCATGGTGGCCAGCTTTGGGGTGGACATCTGGATGACCATCGTGGCCATCTGTCAAGGGGTGCCCATGTGTCAGTCCTTTCTGGGCAGACCCAAGATTCACAAGACCAGGGACCCGGCCTCAGACGTGGGTGCTGCTTTCAGACAAATAGTTGGCACCATTTTCGGTGCCATGATTCACTTTGGGGATTATTGGAAAAAGGTGAGATGGAGCAGGCCCACTGCCATATTCGGGTTCGGTCTGGGAGAAGTGGAATTGCCTCCTCCTGTAAATGTGAGTCCCCAGGCTCTTTACCAGAGGTTTCAGCAAGGCATTGGCCCAAATCTGGAGCAATGGAAAGAGGTTTTCCCGGGCGAGGTGTTCTCTAAGCTCACTGAAGTGATGGAGATGGATCCCTCCAGGTTGGATTTTCCTTCGGATCTATGGGCCAAGATTCTCTTCAGTGCGGCAGTGGCCTTTACCAAAGACTCGGGAGCTGGGGAAAGGATTCTGGATTGCCTCATACCCTTGTATTACGGAAGAGTCTATTCTTACGTTTTGAAGACCCAGGAGATGTCAATGCAGCAGGCCGAGGACTACATCGAGGAGCAGTGCATGCTTTTCGAGGAAGCCAGGCCTTTTCTGGACGAGCGGTGGCCCCTCTGACGGGCTGGGAGGGAGCGGGACCATGGCCAAGATTCTCATAGTGGATGACGAGGAACATATTCGTATGCTCTACCAGGTGGAGCTGGAGGACGAGGGCTATGAGGTAATAACAGCTGCCGACGGCAGGGATCTGCTGGGGTTGATAAATAGGGAGCGGCCTGACCTCGTGGTCCTGGACATCAAGATGGCGGGTTACAACGGCTTGGACCTTCTTCAGGAGATAAGAAACCGCTTCTACAACCTGCCCGTGATACTCTGTTCGGCTTATGACTCTTTCCGCAGGGACATGAAATCCATTGCCGCGGATTTCTACGTGGTAAAGTCCTCAGATCTCACCCAGTTGAAAAAGACCATCGTAAGGGCACTGGAGAGCGCAGCCCCCCACTTCTCTCCATAGGAGCCTTGGGGACGAGGCTCTTGGCCTAGGCAAAAAAGAGTGTTTTGGAGAAGGCCGTATGGAATAAGAATCGTGAGACAGGCCATCTCCTATTTACCTTCCTTTGTGGAATATTTAGGATCCACATTCTGCATACACCATACGCAAAGAAAAAATTTTGCTTGACAAGAAGCTTCGACTCGTAGTAGGAAAGTGACCCACGGTCACAATCATTAGGGTTTTTTGGCTTAGAGGGGTAGATAATTGGGAAGCTTTTTCCAGGAGCTGGCCTAAAGCGAGCTTTTGGCCTTAATTTAGCATCTTCCATGTGAACCCCTCCAAAGAGTTGGCCCAGGGGATATTATGCTCCATCAAGAAGAACACAGGCAGATAACCCGTCTTCGCAGGAAAAGGGAGAGGGACTACAGGGTACAGTCCATTCTTGAGGCAGCCAGGAAGGTCTTCTTTGCCAGGGGTTACATGAAAGCCACCATGGAGGAGATAGCCACCCTGGCGGAGGTGAGCAAGCCTGCCATATATCACTACTTTCGCACAAAGGATGAACTTTTCTTCTCTCTCATGGTGCCCGTGGTGGATCATTTCCAAAAGGAGCTCAACCTCATAGAGAAACGTCTTCTCAGGCACGCCTACAAGCAAGGTCAGGAGCTGGTGAGCGATCTTTTCCGGGGATTCTTTCGTGCTTACAAGAAGGATCCCGATGGCTTTCAGGTGGTGCAGCTTTTTCAGCAAACCGGAATGGTGGGCCAACTGGAGGAGCGTGTGGGCCAGATTCTAGACCAAAAAGGGGCTCAAGCCTTCCGTACGGCCCGCAGGATCATGAGCATGGGCATGGATCAAGGGCTTCTTAAGCCTATGAGTGTGTTTAGCTTGGCCGATGCTTTCTGGGGTTTCTTTGTGGGGGTAGTTCAACTGGAGCGGATCAAGTCCAAGAAGGCAGGGTTGCCAGCGCATTTGCGTTCTACCCTTTTGACAGCCGAAAAGATCTTTGGCAGAGGAGTCACAAGGGGAGAGAATCCATGGTCAAAGCCGCAAGGGAGAGCCTGTGAGGGAAATGGATAAGGCTGATTCTCACTCTAATGATCCCAGAGAGGTCTTGTTGGAGATAAAGGGGCTGGGTCTTCACTTCGGGGGTCTTCAGGTGCTCTCCAACGTGAGCCTGGAGGTCAGAGCAGGGGAGATCCTGGCCATTATAGGACCAAACGGCGCGGGTAAAACAAGCCTTCTGAATTGCATCAATGGGTTTTATCGCCCCCAGAAGGGAACAATCACCTTCAAAGGCAAGCCCATTCACAGGTTGAAGCCCAACAAAATAGCCGAGCTGGGCATAGCCCGCACTTTCCAGAACATAGAGCTTTATACAGGGCTCGACGTGCTGGACAATCTCATGGCTGCACGCCACATCCACATGAAGCGAGGAGCTTTGGCAGGCGCCCTGTTCTTCGGTCCTGCAAGGCGAGAGGAGATTCTCCACAGACAGGTGGTGGAGGAAATCATAGATTTCCTGGAGCTGGAACCGGTCCGCAAGAAGGTGGTGGGAACGCTTCCTTACGGGGTAAGAAAAAGGGTGGAATTGGGACGGGCCTTGGCCATGGATCCCTCACTTCTTCTTCTGGACGAGCCAATGGCTGGCATGAATCTGGAAGAAAAGGAGGACATGGCCCGCTTCATCTTGGATGTCTCGGAGCTCAAGTCCATGCCCATGGTGATTGTGGAGCACGACATGGATGTCATCATGGACATTGCCCACAAAGGGGTGGTGCTGGATTTCGGTAACAAGATAGCCGAGGGCCCTCCCAGGGAGATAGTGATGAACCCGCGGGTGATTCAGGCATATCTTGGGGAAGGGGAGGAAAGTTCAGTTGGTTGAGGCTTACCAGGAGAGATTGGACACCTTGCCTAAGCTCCTCAGAGAGAGGGGAAGGAGCCTGGGAGATCGCCATGTGGCCATGCGAGTCAAGGACCGCGGGATCTGGATACGTTACACCTGGAAGGACTACCTGGAAAGGGTACGGCACTTGACTCTGGGATTGGTGAGCTTGGGGCTGGGAGCCGGGGAAAAGGTGCTGATAATAGGGGAGAACAAGCCAGAATGGTTTTGGGCTGAGCTGGCCGCCCAGTGTGCCGGAGCCATTGCCGTGGGCGTTTTCACGGACTGCGTGGCCAACGAAGTCCTATACTATGCTCAGCACTCAGATGCCACCTTTGTTGTGGCTCATGACCAGGAGCAGGTGGACAAGGTGCTAGATATAAAGCCCCAGGTCCCGCAGCTGCGCAAGGTCATATATTGGGACCCCAAGGGCCTTTGGAACTACAAGGATCCGGATTTGCTCTCCATGGATTCGGTGATGGAGATGGGCCGTAGGTATGAACAGCAGCACCCCGAGCTTTTCGACGAGCTGGTGGATCGGGGAAAAGGGGATGACATAGGCGTCATCTGCTATACCTCGGGCACCACGGGGCTTCCCAAGGGAGCCATGCTCAGCCAGAGATGGCTGGTGGATGGCATCAGGGAGTGGTCCCGGGTTGACGGATGGGACCGACCGGGCATGGAGTACCTTTCCTTTATCCCGCCAGCATGGGCCACGGAGCAGGGTCTGGGAATCGCAGGGGGGCTTGTGGCTGGGCTGAGGGTAAACTTCCCTGAGGAGCCTGAGACAGTCCAGGAGAATATCCGGGAGATAGGCCCTGAGATACTCTTTTACGGGGCAAGGCTCTGGGAAAATGTCAACAGCATGGTCCAGGCCAGGATATTGGACAGCACAGCCATCAGAAGATGGCTCTACCGCAGATGTTTATCCGTGGCTCTCAAGGTTGCCGATCTGAAGATCCAGAAGAAGACCGTGGGTCCCCTCTGGAGCCTGCTTTGGTGGCTGGCTTACCAGTTGTGCTTCCGGGCCCTGAGGGATAGGCTTGGGCTTTCCAGGGCCAGGGTTGTGTACTCGGCCGGGGGGGCCCTGAGCCCGGAGATCATCCGCTATTTTCTTGCCCTGGGCATAGAGATCAAGCTCTTTTACGGCAGCACCGAGATGGGAGTGGTGTCCATACCCAGGCCAGGGGAGATCAGGCCCGAGACCTCTGGAAGGCCCATGCCTTGGGCAGATGTTCGCATCTCCGAGGAGGGCGAGATCCTGGTAAAGAGCAGATTCATGTACTCGGGATACTACAAAAACCCCGAGGCCACAGCCGCCAAGCTAAAGGACGGTTATTACTGCAGCGGGGATTTCGGGTACCTGGACGAGGAAGGACATCTCATCGTCATAGACCGAATGGAGGATCTCAAGCCCCTCTCAGGGGGACGGAGATTCTCCCCCCAGTATACAGAGGTAAGGCTTAGGTTCAGCCCGTACATAAAGGACGTGCTGGTAGTAGGTGGTGAGAACAGAGACTTTGTCTCGGCCTTGGTGAACATAGATCTAGAGAATGTGGGCCGCTTCGCCGAATCCAACCACATCGCGTACACCACCTTCACGGACCTTTCCCAGAAGCCCCAGGTGATAGAACTCATAAGGGATGAGATCCGCAGGGTGAACCGAACTCTTCCAGAGCACGCCCGTGTGGTGCGCTTCGTGAACCTCCACAAGGAGTTCGACGCCGACGAGGCAGAGCTTACCCGCACCAGAAAGATCCGCCGGTCCTTTGTGGAAGACAGATACAAAGATCTCATAGAAGCCCTTTACAAAGGACAAAAGGAGTTGGCTGTTGAAGCCACAGTAACTTACAGGGACGGTAGGCAGGGGATCATCCGGACCCTGATCTCGGTCAACGATGTGGGGGGGTAGAACCCTGATCTACCAGGACAGAGGGCATCCAGAAGCCCACTTTTGGGGTAATGGTGCTCGTGAATCCTGTGGCAGAGCAAGGGGTTAGGAAGTCTTTCTTGAGCCAAATAAGGTGGGCTTGGGGATATCAGGGAATTGATTTGAATTAAGGGCTTGTGTTGAATCATTGGGGCTAGAATCACGAAAAAGATGTTGCCCAGAGGTGAGGTGGCTGTGTTTTTAGGGTTCTTTAGGGGGTCTGGAAAGCAGAGAACTGGCAAAGGGGGAGATTCCCAAGGCCTCGGGAAAAGCTCCGAGGCTGGAGGTTTTGGAGGACTGGCCGGGCCATGGAGGGTTTTTTACAGCTTTTGATGCTGGGTTTGATGGAAGGTGGGCTTTACGCCATCGTGGCGGCAGCCATTGTACTCGTGTTCAAGTCAACCCATGTGGTGAGCCTGGCCCACGGTCAGATCATGGGCTTCGGTGCCCTTGCTTTCTGGATAGGGGTTGTTCAACTCAAGCTACCTCTGGCACTGGCATTGATAGGCTCTTTGGCTTTTTCAGCGGCCATGGGATGGCTCATTGAGAGGGCAGCCATGAGACCTTTGATAGGCCAGCCCCTTTTTGCCTCGTTTCTGAATACTTTCGCTGTATTTTTAGTCCTAGACGGCATCTTTCAGTTGATCCTGAAAGGAGAATCTTACAGCTTCTCCGCTTACCTGCCCAAGGGGAATGTTTCAGTGGGAGACTTCACACTTCCCATTACCCAGTTGGTGAGTTTTCTGGGATCGCTGTTGGTATTTTTGGGTTTGGCTCTTTTTTACCGCTGGACAAAACTGGGCCTGGGAATGCGTGCCACAGCCGAGGACCATCAGCTGGCCCAGAGCACGGGCATATCAGTCAGAGGGGTTTTTTCAGCCATATGGGTTCTTTCTTCTGCCACGGCCACCTTTGCTGGTCTGGCCCTGGCCAATGTGACAGACATCTACTACACGCTTCCCTATATGGGGATAAAGGGGCTGGTTGTGGCCTTGGTGGGTGGGCTGGAATCCCTTCCTGGTGCCCTATTGGCAGGCCTGCTTCTGGGGGTGTTGGAAAACGTAAGCGCTGGGTACCTGGATCCTCTGGTGGGAGGAGGCATCAAGGAAGTGGCTGCTTACGTTTTGCTGCTTTTTGTCTTGCTGGTTAAGCCTTACGGACTGTTCGGACTTGTGCGCATAGAGAGGATCTGAGCAAATGTGGCGGCCTTGCGGTACCTTTGACGAGACCTATGAAAAGGACATGGCCATAGTGCGCACTCCTTTGCGTTGGGCAGTGCTCACGGCTTCCCTTGTTCTGACAGTTTTGTTGCCAGTGATCCTTCCTTATTATTTCATAAGTTTTATCAATAACTTAGCCATCACGGTGATCCTGGTGATGGGGCTACAGATCGTCAGCGGTTACTGCGGTCAGATCTCTTTTGGGCAGGCTGCTTTCATGGCAGTGGGTGCTTACTCTGCTGCTATCTTCACCCAGAAGCTGGGCCTTTCTTTTTGGCTGGCCCTTCCTCTTTCAGGGATTTTTACGGGGCTCTTTGGACTGATAGGCGGAGCCCCCTCCTTGCGCATAAAAGGCTTTTACCTGGCTGTGGCCACCATAGCGGTCCACTTTGTCACCATGTGGCTAATCCTGCACTTGGAGATCACGGGCAGATCCCACGGACTCATGGTAGAACCCCCGAGCCTGGCTGGCTTCTCATTCGACACTGATGAGAGAATGTTCTACATCATCATGCCTGTGATGATCTTGATGACCTACGGGGCCAGAAACCTGGTGAGAACCAAGGTGGGCAGAGCTTTTGTGGCGGTCAGGGACAATGATCTGGCTGCCCAGGTAATGGGCATAAATCTTTTTTATTACAAGCTGCTGGCATTCTTCATCTCCTGTTTTTATGCCGGTGTGGCCGGATGCCTCTGGGCTCATCTGACCTTGGTGGCCCACTTCGAGCAGTTCACCCTGCTGCATGCCTTGTGGTATATCGGCATGCTCATCGTGGGGGGCATGGGAAGCGTTCCAGGGGTGTTCTTTGGAGTGATCTTAATCAGGATCCTAGATGAGCTGGTCATGGTGGTCTCTCCTGTACTGGCTGCCTGGTTTCCTTGGTTGGGATCGGCCCCCGCAGCGGGCCTGGGGGTGACAGCATTCGGGTTGGTGCTGGCCCTTTTCCTCATTTGGGAACCCAGGGGTTTGGCCCATCGCTGGGAAATCCTGAAGGCTTCTTTAAGGCTTTACCCCTTTGCCCATTGAAAGGTGTAGGCTGGGGGTAAGCAAAAAACCGGAAAGGAGGTAAAGAGCATGAGGTCCCGAAAGAGTATTCTCTTCTTTTTGGCGGCACTGCTGGCCGTGGGTTGGGCTGGGTTGCCGGGTTGGAGCTGGGCCCGTGAGGTTGTGTTCCTGGATCTCACGGACTTCACCGGTCCCGTGGCGGGATTGGCCTTGCCCGGAAGCTTGGGGCTGGAGGACTACATCAAGGATATAAATGCCAAAGGTGGTGTGCAGGGGGTAAAGGTCAAGTACATTGGGGTGGACACCAGATACGATGTGGCCAGAGGGCTCTCCTCCTTCAAGAGATATCGTAGGGACGAGGCGGTGTTGGCCATCAACATAGTAAGTACTCCCTTTGGGAAGGTACTTAAGGAGATAACTGCCAAGGAGAAGTTGGCAATAACCATTCCTGGGGATGGAGAGTACCAGGCGCATGTGGGGAATTTCTTTACATGGGGTCCCACCTATCAAGATGCCTTTGCTGCAGCAATGGACTGGGTCGCAGCAGACTGGAAGAAACAGGGCAAGAGTGGGAAGCCTTCTGTGGGACATTTGGCCTGGGATTCACCCTATGGTAGGGAGCCCCTTCGAGGCGGTAAAGAACATGCCGAGAAGATAGGAATCAATCTCTTGAACCCGGAGTTTTTCCCTTCGGGCACCCCAAAACATGATGTGTACCTGTCACGTTTGGAAGCCGCAGGGGCCAATTACATCTACGTGGCATGTGTTGATCCTGCCCCCACCAATGTGCTTCGGGATGCGGCAGCCATGGGGCTCAACAAGAAGATTCAGTTCATAACCGATTATTGGGGCCCAACAGCCCTGGGGGTAGGCACCCACCCAGAGGCAGTGGAAGGGGCAGTCATAGTCTCCTTTTTCTTGAGGGGCGAAGAGGCAAAGAACCATCCCGTTACCAAAAGAATATGGACCACTTACCAGAAAGATCCTCTAGAGAAGATGAACGAGACATACGGCATGGGTATTGTTTGGGGAATGACCTTTGAGGCTGCCCTCAAAGATGCCATCCAGAGGGTTGGGGTGGACAAGCTAACAAAGGAAGTCATTTTCGAGTCTTACCAGCGGCTCAATGGCATTAGCAGAGAAGGCATAACGGGTCCGTGCGCTTACAGCCCCGGTTCTCGCAGAGGGAGCCAGGAGGTGAAATTTTACAGGTGCAGCAAAGGCAAGATCGTTCCCATAACGGACTGGGTGAAGACCCCGGATGCAGTTTCTCTTCACAAGTGGTGAGATCTCTAATGCTTTCCACATGCTAAGGCACGGAGGACAAAGCCATGAGACATTTGAGCCAGTTACCTTACACGATCCAGGTGATCATGGTGTGTTTGAGCCTGGCCTTGGGAGGCTGTGCCACCATGGAGCCCGCCTCTACTGCCAAGCTTGAAGCAATGCCTCAAAAGGTGGTCATCTCCGCTGAGCTGCTTAAGTCTCCTCCTGCTTTCAAGGGATCGGGTTTCAAACCAGGAGAGGCGGTAACAGTGGACCTGATGATACCCAAGGGGGTCAAGATCAAGAGCGTTCCCGAAGGGGAACCATCCGTGGGAATCGCCTTCAGTAAAGCCAACGAGAAAGGCGAGTTCGAGGCCAAGATGGCCCCTACGGCCATTTTCAACTGGTTCCTGCAGGTGGAGTGGACGGCGGACGGGAAACCTGACATGAAAAAGGCCAGCCCCCTACCCCCAGGCACCTACCAGGTAAAGGCTCTGGGAGTGGAGTCGGACATCACAGGCACGACCAGCATAGAGATCGTGCATCCGCCCAAACAATAAGAAGATCAGACACCTCAGGGAGCCAGTTCTATGCTCAGGCTCAACAACATAGAGGTCATCTATAGCGATGTGATCCTGGTGCTCAAAGGGGTTTCCTTGGAGGTGCCGGAGGGGAAGATAGTGGCCTTGCTGGGTGCCAATGGAGCCGGCAAGACCACTACCCTGAAGGCCATCTCAGGGGTGCTCAGAACCGAGCTGGGGGAAGTAACCGACGGCTCCATAGAGTTCGACGGCCTTCGCATAGACCGCATGGATCCAGAGGCCATAGTGCGCATGGGGATAGTCCAGGTCATGGAAGGCCGCCGTCTCTTCGAGCATCTCACTGTGGAGGAAAACCTGTTAGTAGGGGCATATGCCAGGACGGATCACGCTGGAATCAAGGCAGACTTGGAGAAGGTATATGAGTATTTCCCCAAACTCCTTCAGATGAAGCGGCGTACAAGCGGGTATCTCTCGGGAGGGGAAAGACAAATGCTGGTCATGGGCAGGGCACTGATGGCAAGGCCCAAGATCATGCTTTTGGACGAGCCATCCTTGGGCCTGAGCCCTCTTCTGGTCAAGGAGATCTTCAAGCTCATCGGGGAGATAAACAGGCAGGAGAGGGTTTCCATATTGCTTGTGGAGCAAAATGCCAGGATCGCCCTTGGGCTTTCTGATCACGGCTATGTGATGGAAAACGGTCGCATTGTGCTGGAGGGCCCATCTCAAAAGTTAAAGGAAAATGAGGATATCAAGGAGTTTTACCTAGGCTTGAGCGAACTTGGAAAGAGAAAGAGCTACAAGGAGGTCAAGCATTACAGGCGCAGGAAAAGGTGGCTGGCCTGATGAATAGATCCCATTTTCTTGGCCGGGGGCACCAGCCTAGACGAATCTGGCCTCAAGTACCTATGATGGCTAACACGTTTTTTTTCAGCCCGGTTTGGATCATGAGCCAGGGTTGGTGAGGTGAGGGGATAGAGCTCGAGGTCCCCTGTGTATTTGGTGAATTTCAGTTTGAAAAACTCCTTAGTTACCCTTTCGACAATACCTGTACCGAATCATTCACCAAGCCCTCTGCCTCTTGGGAATTACCCTATCCCATGGGGTATTAAGACACTTTCAAGTTTGAACCTGGAGGTATCCCCAGAGAAAAATCCAAGGGGCATTGGAGCATCAGTGAGCTCATAATGCGATATCTTGAACCTAGGTAACATTACAAGGTGATTCCAAAATATCCTAAGGTACCGAAAAGAAGTCCACAGATTTTGCAATGAGAGGTTAGAGGCCCCCAAAATACAGTTTTTACGTACAATACGGTTCAGGAGAGGGGTTGGGTTTCCAATAGCTCAGGGGTTGTCTTCAGCCAAGTCTCTTATGGATTAGCCAAGGAGCGAGGAGGATGCTTTCCTGGACGAAGAAATTTGAAATGTTGGTGGTGCGAATTCTAATAGTGATGATGGGTATAGTGCTTTCCCTGGCAGTCATAGACTTGGGGTGGCTCATATTCAAGGACATACTTGAGTCTCGTTATTTTCTTTTGAGTGTGGAGCAGCTTTTGGAATTGTTCGGACTCTTTCTCTTGGTCTTGATAGGGCTCGAGCTTCTGGAAACCGTCATGAAGACTTATATAACTAAAGGCCAGCCTCATCATGAGGTTGTCCTGATAGTGGCCATAATAGCAGTGTCCCGAAAAATCATCATAATGGATCTGAAGCAGATGGATGCTCTGGTGCTGGGGGGAATAGCGTTTCTCGTAATAGGGCTTACGGTGGGTTACTTTCTCATGAAGAAAAGCAGTGCATGTGGAAAAGAATGAAAACTTAGTCCTTTCCAAAGGGAAGGTGTAAATTGCTCACATGATTTTTGGGGGAGAATTGGATAGAAAAGATGTGGGGTTGATTCAGTACAGGGAAGCCATAGTCTTGCAGAAGAGGATGACATAGGGCTTTGGAGTCTGGTGCGAGCTCAAAAAAAGGCACTGGGAAACTTAGCTGTCGAGGTACTAAGAAAGGCGGCTTTTGGCCGTAATTGGAGCCAGGAGAGAAATTGATGGAAGAGTTGATTTGCAGACACTGTCACCAGATCCCCGCTGAGGAGGCCGCTCTTATTGTTGACACAGACCTAAACAGAGGTCTTTCCCTTTTCGAAGTAAAACGGCGCCAGCAACATTTTGGCCCCAACGTGGTGAGCGAGAAAAAAGGCCGGGGGCTCCTAGCTAAGTTCTTGCTACAGTTCCATCAACCCCTGGTTTACATATTGTTGGTGGCTGTGGGAGTCACGGGTCTTTTGCAGGAATGGGTGGATGCCATGGTGATTCTGGCCGTGGTGCTGGCCAATGCAGTGGTGGGGTTCATTCAGGAATCCAAGGCTGAAAAGGCCCTGGAGTCTCTAAAGAAGATGGTTACGACCGAGGCCACCGTGGTCAGAGATGGAAAAAGGCTGCGGCTGGCCTCTGCAGAGCTGGTGCCAGGAGACATTGTGGTTCTGCAGTCTGGAGACAGGGTTCCGGCTGATATCCGCCTCCATAGGGTTAAAGAGCTTCAGGTGGACGAGTCGGCTTTGACAGGGGAGTCCGTGCCTGTGGAGAAAACATCTGTGGTACTGGCTCCTGAGACCGTCTTGGCAGACAGACGCAACATGGCCTATGCAGGCACCATGGTCACATCCGGACAGGCCGAGGGAATAGTCATTGCCACAGGAGACCACACAGAGGCCGGCCGCATATCCAAGCTCATATCTGAGACTGAGAGTTTGGCCACTCCCTTGACCAGGAAGATTGCAACCTTCAGCAAATTTCTCCTGTTCGTGATCCTGGGGCTGGCAGGTTTTACATTCCTGGTGGGCTGGATGAGAGGAGAGCCTGCCTTGGACATGTTCATGGCAGCCGTGGCACTGGCCGTAGGGGCCATACCCGAGGGGCTTCCGGCAGCCCTCACCATAACTCTGGCCATAGGAGTAAAGAGGATGGCCAGGAGGAGGGCTGTCATTAGAAAGTTACCTGCTGTTGAGACCTTGGGAAGCACTACCGTAATCTGTTCAGATAAGACCGGCACACTCACAGAGAACCAGATGACGGTCCAGGAGATCTGGGCAGCAGGGGTCCTTTATGGTGTAACCGGGACGGGTTATGAGCCAAAAGGCCAGATCTTGCAAGGAGACCGACAGGCAGAGTGGCTAGAGTTTTCTGCCCTTTCCCAATGTGTGACAGCAGGACTCCTGTGCAATGACTCTCAACTGCAGCATGAAGATGGTCGCTGGACTGTACAGGGAGATCCCACCGAGGGGGCTCTCATAGTTGCAGCCAGAAAGTTGGGCCTCTCTGAAGAACAAGTCAAAGAGAGGCTGCCTCGAGTAGACGTGATTCCTTTTGAGTCGGAAAGGCAATACATGGCCACCCTCCACAGCCCAGCCGGAAGCCAGGAGACCTTGATATATGTGAAGGGCGCTGTGGAGAAGGTCCTGGAGCGTTGCTCTCAGCAGCTCGGTGCCCATGGAAACATAGAATTGCTAGAGAGCAGATCTATCCTTGATGCTGCAAATGAGATGGCAGCGCGGGGCTTGCGGGTGTTGGCCTTTGCAAGAAAGACTTGTGCGGACTGCCATGTGAAGTTCGGCCATCAGGACGTGGCCTCAGACCTCATATTCCTGGGGCTTCAGGGCATGATAGACCCTCCTCGCAGGGAGGTGATCCAGGCAGTGGAGGAGTGCAAGGGGGCCGGGATCCGCGTGAAGATGATCACCGGAGACCACGCCTTGACTGCAACGGCCATAGCCCAGGAGATAGGACTCACAGACCCTGGGGATGGGAGCAAGGCTGTAACCGGAGCAACACTTTCTAAGCTTACAGATGAAGAGCTCATAGATGTGGTAGATAATCATCATGTCTTTGCACGAGTTGCTCCTGAACAAAAGCTAAGACTGGTGGAGGCCTTACAGGAGAGGGGAAATATCGTGGCCATGACAGGAGATGGGGTCAACGACGCCCCAGCTCTCAAGAAGGCCGACATAGGCATTGCCATGGGTATCACAGGCACAGACGTGGCCAAAGCAACGGCCGACATGGTTCTAACCGATGACAATTTTGCCACCATAGTGGCCGCGGTAGAAGAAGGGCGGAGACTTTTCGACAACCTGGTCAAGTTCATAACCTGGACCCTTCCCACCAATGGAGGGGAGGGACTTGTGATACTCGTGTCCATATTGCTGGGAGCGGCTCTGCCCATACTGCCTGTTCAGATACTTTGGATAAACATGACCACGGCGGTACTGCTGGGTCTCACCCTGGCCTTTGAGCCCATGGAACCGGATGTTATGAAGAGGCCACCCAGGGATCCCAAGGCCTCCATTTTGTCAGGCGTGCTGCTTTGGCGTGTGGTTCTGGTAAGTGGTATTCTGCTGGCTGGGGCCTTCGGGCTTTTTGTCATGGAAAAGAAAATGGGGGCCGATGTGGCCCAAGCCCGTACCGTGGCCGTGAATGTTTTCGTGATGGTGGAACTCTTTTACTTGTTTAATTGCCGCTCCTTGAGCAGTTCCATGTGGAGCCTGGGGCCTTTGTCCAATCCATGGGTAATTGTGGGATGCGTTGGGATGATGCTGGCCCAGCTTCTTTTCACATATGCTCCTTTCATGAACTCGCTTTTCCACAGTGCTCCCATGGGGTTGGATTCCTGGGGCAGGGTTTTGCTTGTGGCTGTGGCGGGCTATATGATTGTGGAGGCGGAAAAGGGGATTCGCAGGAAACTCTCCCCAAAGGTAGCCCCTGCTGTAAAGACTAGCTATTAGCCAGCCAGAGCTGAAAAAAGTCATGGATGTTGCGGTTGACCCACCGGGGCATTGTGAAGGATAATAAAAAATTCCAATTCTCTGAAGAAGAGGGTATGAGATATGAAGCGTACATTTCAGCCCAACAATCTTCGTCGCAAGCGGACCCACGGCTTCAGGGTGCGCATGCGCACTCGTGGTGGAAGAGCAGTGCTCAGCAGAAGGCGCGCCAAGGGCAGAAAGCGCCTGAGTGTGTGATGGAAAGTGGGGGACATCACTCAAAAGAGCCCCATGGATCTTCCCAAAGAGCGCCGAATACGCTTACCCGTGGAATTTCGAAGGGTCATGAAACGGGGAAGGGCTTTCGAGGCGGAGCACCTTGTGATTCTGGCCCTGCCCAATTCCATGGGAAGGGCCAGGCTGGGTGTGTCCATACGGCGTAAGGTGTGCGGTTCGGTTTGTCGCAATCGCCTCAAGCGTTGGATAAGGGAGTCTTTCAGGACCGAGGTTGGACTTCGCCAGCTGCCTCTGGATGTGGTGGTGGTGGTTCGCAGGGCAGGAGCCGGACTTGGATTTAAGGAGATAAAGGCCGCTTTCCAGGCTTTCACAAGACTTCAGGGAAGAAAGCTTTGCGCTGGCTGATCATAGGGATGGTCCTTGTATACCAAAGGCTTGTGTCGCCTTTGCTGCCCCCCACTTGCAGGTTCTATCCAAGCTGTTCCGAGTATACGAGGCAATGTGTAGCCAAGTACGGTGTTCTCAAGGGGTCTTGGCTGGGGGCCAGGAGGCTTATGAAATGCCATCCATTGCATCCAGGAGGGTTGGATCCAGTCCCCTAAAAGCAAGTCCCCAGCTTTGACTGCTTTTAGACTAGGTAAAGACCCTGGTGGCATGAGTTGAGATTGACCAGCCCAGATGAATCCCAAGCAAGGAAGAGCTTGGGGGGGCTTAGGTTCTAAAAATCTGGCAGTATTAGTAAAAGGCGCGGGTCAGCTCTTGGGATAAGATCCGAAGCAGGTCAACCCATCACCTTTGCAGACCAGAAAACTTCTGGGTGATTTGGCACAGCACCCAAGAGTCAGCTGATCTGAAAATAATCCTGGCTGGGCCGGGCAAGAGGTATAGGAAATGGAAAAAAGGGCATTACTGGCCTTCTTACTGTCGGTCGCGATTTTAACCATCTGGAGTTACTGGTTTGTGCCACAACCTCAGCCTCCTGTGCCTGAAGAAAGGCCCGGGCAGCTCCAGGGCACAGAAGAACAACCAAGAGTTTTTACACCCCAGAAGGCTCCCATGCCAGAACCTTTGCTTCCCCAGGCCCAGATGGGCCATGAGGCCCTGCAAGATAAGACCGTGAGGGTGGAGACTCCATTTTACGTGGCCCTCATTGGGGCCCGCGGGGCTGCACTTGAGAGCTGGCAATTGAAAAGATACAGGGAATCGCTTCCGCCAGATGCACCACCCATAGAACTGATTCGAGGTGAAAAGGGAGAAAGGGGCCTGGAACTGGCCTTTGAACAGCTGGATGGGGCCAGAATCAACAATTCCATATTTCGTTTTGATCAGGACCTGGTAACCATCAATCAACCCAATGAAAAGGCTGTACTCAAAGCAACATTGCCTTTGTCAGAAGGAGGAGTGTTACTCAAGGAGTTCACTTTCTATGGTGACAGATACTCTGTGGACATGAATGTGTCGGTCTGCGACTCCCAGGGGCGGCCCCTGGCCAGTAAGATGGGCCTTGTGATTACTCATCTGGCCTCCAGGATCTCCTCCTCCTCTACCTCTTTTTCAGGCCCGGTGGCTCTGAGTTCCCACGGCCTGGAAGAGTTGGGAGACCTGGAGAAGGTTATGGGCAAGCCCATGGATGTGCGGTGGGGAGGTTTTGCCCAGCAGTATTTCATTTTTGCGGCCGTGCCCCAGGCTCCTGGTCGCCATGATCTGGTTCTGGAAAAAAAGGATGACAAGGTACGTTTGAGCCTGTGGCAAGGGGCCTCAACACAAGATGGTTGCCAGCACCCATTTCGTATTTACCTGGGCCCCAAGTCCATCGAGGATCTAAAACTTGCGGGGGAGGATCTGGACAAGGCTCTTCACCTGGGTTTCTTCGACGTGATCGCCAGGCCTCTCCTTCTGGCCATGAAGTTCATCAATGATTACACCCACAATTACGGAATAGCCATAATAGTGCTCACCATAGTCATCAAGCTTCTTTTTTGGCCTCTTACCCACAAGAGCTACGCCTCTATGAAGGAAATGCAGAGAATCCAGCCTCGTATCAAGCAAATAAGGGAGAGATTCAAGAACGACCGGGAACAGATGAATCGTGAAATGATGCTTCTGTACAAGACTCACAAAGTAAACCCTCTGGGGGGATGCCTTCCCATGGTGCTTCAGATTCCGGTTTTCTTTGCCCTTTACAAAGCACTCCTGGACTCTATTGAGCTGAGGCACGCCCCCTTCATATTCTGGGTGAAGGACCTTTCAGCACCCGATTACCTGCTGCGCTTCCCTTCGGGATTTAGCTTCTTTGGAATTGAGGGTATAGGACCTTTGCCTCTTCTGATGGGGGCTTCCATGGTGATTCAGCAAAAAATGACTCCCACCATGGGTGATCCTACCCAGGCCAAGGTCATGATGCTCATGCCCATCTTTTTTACCTTCCTGTTCATCTCCTTTCCATCGGGCCTGGTGTTATACTGGTTGATAAACAACGTGCTGTCCATCGTGCAGCAAATCTACATAAATTCCAGGGTGGAGTAAGATCCAAGGATTCCTGGCGGGTGTGGGGGCCACGTGATGCTGGTGGCCCCAGGCCTGCACTTGCCGGGAAGCACTATGGAGAGAAGCTCTATGATGGAAGTGGAAACTGAGGGAAGAACCTTGGAAGAGGCTCTGCTCAGGGCCTCGCAGGAGCTGGGTGTGCCCTTGAGCCGTGTCAGGCATGAGGTCTTGGAGCGCAGGGGTCGGCTCTTGGGGATATGGGGTAGTCGAAAAGTAAAAATAAGGGCCTGGATCCAGCCGGAGGAATCCGTGGTGGTGGGATCCTTCCTGGAAGGGCTATTCATGAGAGCCGGGCTGGAGTGCAGGGTGGTTCAGGTCAGGGTTGAGGGTGATGTGTTGGTCTTGGAACTGGAGGGTAATGATTCGGAACTGCTTCTCAAGAGGGAGGCGGAATTTCTGGAGGCGCTTGGATTCCTGAGCCAGAGGATCCTAAACAAGAAGACAGGGAAGCATCAGAGGGTCTTGCTGGATGTCAGAGGCTTTAGAGCCCGAAGGGAGCAAGAGCTGAGAGAGAAGGCTCTGCGGGCTGCCAGAGAGGCCATGAGGAGGGGCTCGGCTGCCATTGGTCCCCTGGGCCCCCTTGACAGGCGTATAGTGCACCTGTGCCTCAAGGAGAGTCCAGGAGTGTCCACAAGAACCATCGGGCAGGGCCCCAGAAAAAAGATCCTCATAACCAAGCAGTCTTCAGGCATTGGCGCAGGGGATGAAGGCCGGGCTCCATGAGGATGACTTCTCTTGAGGATACCATAGCTGCCATTGCCACTGCTCCGGGTAGGGGGGCCATAGGAATAGTACGCGTCAGCGGTTCGCTTTCGGAACAGATCGCAATGAAGCTGTTTAGGCCTGCCAAGGGTGATGGCAGCCTGGCTTCCCATAGGTTCTATTTTGGCCGCATCGTGGATCCCCAAGACGGCCGGTTCATAGACGAGGCCATGGTGGTCCTGATGCGCGCTCCTAGAACCTACACCAGAGAGGATTGCCTTGAAATTCAGGTGCATGGGGGCAACCTGGTGCTTCAGGAGGTTCTCAACGCGGTCTTACGCATGGGGGCAAGGCAGGCGGAGCCCGGGGAATTTACCCTTAGGGCCTTTCTAAACGGCCGCATAGACCTTCCCAGGGCAGAGGCGGTACTGGATCTGGTGGAGGCCAGAAGTACCACGGCCTTGCGCGTGGCCAGAGGGCAACTCCAGGGGGAGCTTTCTCACAGCATTGTGCAATGGCAGTCCATTATTCAGGAGGCCTTGAGTCTTGCCGAGGCCGCCATAGAGTTTCCAGAGGAGGAGATTCCTGAAGCAAGCCCCCAGCAGGTTCTAAATCTCATCAAGCCTTGTGCGGCGGAGCTAAGAAAGACATTGGGATTTTATCCCAAGGGACGCCTGTACAGGGAAGGGGCTGTGGTTTTGATCCTGGGTCCAGTCAATGCAGGCAAATCCAGCCTCCTGAACAAGCTGGTGGGCTTTGAGCGGGCCATAGTGACCGAGATCCCCGGGACCACAAGGGATCTGGTGGAAGAATCCCTGGAATGGAAGGGCCTTCCCATGAGACTCGTGGACACGGCTGGGATCCGGCCTGCCCAGGATCCGGTGGAGCACTTGGGTCAGAAGCTGCTCCAGGCAAGATTGGAGACAGCGGACCTTCTGCTGTGGGTCTTGGATGCCAGCTCAAGCGTGGTTCCTGACCTTGGGCATATATTTGACTGGGCAGGGAAGAAGACTTCTTTGGTGGTCTGGAACAAGGTGGACCTCAAAGAGGGGTTGAGCCCTGAGGATCTGCCCGCTGCTTTGAAAGAAGTCCCTTTGGTGCGAACCTCGGCTTTGCTGGGATGGGGATTGCAGGATCTGCTGGAGGTGATTCACACAAAGCTGGTGGGCCTGGATGAGCTTCCTGAGAAGCTCATAGCAAGTTCCAGGCATTATGGGCTCCTTGAAAGATGCGTTAGGCACCTGGAGCAGGCATGCACACTGCTTGAGGCTGGCAGCGAATGGCTGGAGCTGGTGGCCGAAGAGTTGAAAAGCGCCCTTGGGGCCATAGATCAATTGCTGGGAAGGGAAACAGACCAAGATGTCCTTTCGGAGATCTTTTCAAGATTCTGCATAGGCAAGTGAAATCTCCATTAGGGCTGGGCAATGGATCGCCATTATGGGGTGGGTGCAGGTGAGGATTGGGAGAGGTTCTTGGCAGAGGCCAAGGCCCTGGGGGTGCAGCTCCCAGAAGGCTGTGTTTCTCTGTTTGCCAGTTATTTGGTTGAGCTGCAAGAGTGGAACCGTTCGGTGAGGTTGGTCTCTAGGGCTGATGCGGAAACAGTGCTCTGGAGGCATTTCCTGGATTCCCTGGCTCTGGTGCCTTTTATGGAGGGAGAAGGGCCTCTTCTGGATGTGGGCAGTGGAGCCGGTTTCCCTGGAATTCCAGTAAAGCTGGCCAAGCCCTTTTTGAGATTGCACCTGGTGGAGTCCCGACGCCGCAAAGCCAACTTTCTCAGGCACCTGATAAGGGTTCTTGGGCTAAAGGATGTGTGTGTGTACCAGGGGAGAGCGGGCAAGGAGGGTCTGGAATTGGGACGCTATCCCTTGGTTGTTGCCAGAGCTGTTGCCAGCCCCCTGAGCTGGCTCAAGATGGCCGAGAACCTCGTTGAGAAAAATGGAAGGGTTTTTCTCATGCTGGCCCAAGGGCAGGCCACAAAACAGTTGGATGTTTCCCTGGTTCAATGGGGCTGGCAAAGGCTGGAAAGAGTAGATTACAAGCTCCCCAATGTGAAATCCCGGCGCAGCATCCTGGTGCTGAAGAGGGCATGAGGTTTCACGTGAAACATCCCCTTTTCAAGATGTATGCTCTTGTGGTATCAGTAAGTCCCGTTCTTGTTTGAGTTACCCGTGGGCGGCAAGAGCAAGAGCATCAAGAGGGCTCAACCCGGCCCCAAAGGGCCATGCACGGGACTACATCTTAGCACACGAACTCCTTAGAAACATTTGGAAACCGGGCATCTTTGATGCAGGTCTTGAGCTAAGAGAGGCCATCAGGCCAGTACATGGGCCTTAGGTTTCAGGGGTGTTTTGAGTCATCCGGATAATCTTCCGGGGGTAGGGGATGACCACAGCCCCTTCGGGGAAAAATTAAGAGATTTGGCTCCACCGTGTTGGTAGAGCCCAGTTTGAGAGTTTTTTTAGGATAAAGGGGTCTGAAGATGAGGGGATATGGGGCAGCCCTCAATCCTTTACCCCCGATCAAGCATTGGAAATAGATGGAAGCCGAGGTATTGGCTTGAAGATCATCTGTGTGGCAAACCAAAAGGGCGGGGTGGGTAAGACCACCACAGCCGTTAATCTGGCTGCTTCTTTGGCTGCGGCTGAAAAGCCCACATTGCTTATAGACTGTGATCCTCAGGCCAACGCCACCTCTGGCCTAGGTGTGGATCAGAGGAGCTTCCAGGCTCATCTCTATCATGTGCTACTGGGCAGATGTGGGCTCAGGGAGGTTTTTTTGCCCACCGATTTAGCTCAGCTCACCTTGGTGCCTGCAGCACAGGATCTCATAGGCCTGGAGGTGGAAATGATCCAACACCCCAAGAGGGAAAGACTGCTGGCTTCGGCCTTGGCCGGGCTTCCAGGGGGGCTTTTCAGTTACGTGCTCATCGATTGCCCACCTTCACTGGGTCTGCTCACAGTAAATGCCCTCACCGCCTCCCAGACGGTCCTGATCCCGCTTCAGTGCGAGTATTACGCCTTGGAGGGCCTCTCCCATCTGATCCACACCATTCGGCTGGTCAAAAGCAGGCTGAACCCAGGCTTGAACATCGAGGGAATCCTGCTGACCATGTATGATGGAAGGAAGAACCTATCCAGGCAGGTCGAGGCAGAGGTCAGGAGCCATTTCGGTTCCAAGGTGTTTCAGACCGTGATTCCCCGCAACGTAAGACTGGCCGAGGCCCCTAGCCATGGCAAGCCAGTGCTGCTATATGACATCTCCTGCGCCGGATCCCGGGCTTACCTGGACCTGGCATCTGAACTCATTCAGAACCACGGAGAAGGGAAATGAAGCATAGAAAAGCCCTTGGGCGAGGCCTGGACGCCCTAATTCCTCTGGAAGATAAGCCCGAGGGCATTGTCTTCCTATGCCCGGTGGATTCCATAAAACCCCATCCAGAGCAGCCCAGGCAACGCTTTGACTCCCAGAGGCTTGAGGAGCTGGTGCAGACCATCAAGGAAAAAGGTGTACTCTCACCAGTGTTGGTGAGATCCCATGGGGATGGCTACCAGCTAGTATCCGGTGAGAGGAGATGGCGTGCTGCAAAGATGGCAGGGCTAAGAGAGATTCCTGCCATATTGAGGGAAGTCTCGGACCGTGAAGCCCTGGAGATATCCCTCATAGAGAACATCCAAAGGGAGGATCTTAGCCCTCTGGAAGAAGCCAAGGCCTTTCAGGCTCTCATGGAGCTTCACGGCACTACCCAGGAAGAACTTGCCAAGAGACTGGGGAAGGACCGCTCCACCCTGGCCAACTCCTTGAGACTTCTGAAGCTACCCAAAGCTGCCCAGGAGGCCCTTGACAAAGGAGAAATCACCGCAGGGCATGCCCGTTGCATCTTGTCTGTCAAAGGGGACCAACAGATGATGCTTCTCAGGGCTATTCTGAAAAAGGGCCTTTCTGTGCGGGCATCTGAGCAGTTGGCTAGGACTCTGAACAAGAGATCCCAAAGCTCTCCCTCCAAGGCCAAGGAGCTGCCCCCTGAGCTGCTGTGGGTTCGTGACAAGCTGCGCTCAGCCCTATCTACTCAGGTCAGAATCCGCCACGGCCGAACAAAGGGCTCAATCATAATCGAATACTACGGAGACAAGGATCTGGAGCGAATCCTGAGGCTTCTGGGCTTGTCCTCCAAAGAATACTGACAGCGATTCCCTTTGCCCTGAGCCCTGCTACTTTTTGAGGCGGGAGTCCTTTGGTGGCTTCTGCTCTCGGATTCTTCTGATCAGATCCCCCACCTCGGCTCCGAGCTCCCTGGCCCGCTCAGCATGCCACAAGGCCTCCGCAAGCCTCTCCCTCATCAGCAAGGCCAGGGCCAAAGCACGATGAAGCTCCCCTGACTGGGGCTGGATGCGAACCGCTTCCTGAAACTCCAGCAAGGTGAGATCCAACAGACCCTGGGCCGCATAGGCCAGTCCCAGATTGAAATGTGCTTCCCAAAGTTCCTTGTCCAGGGCTATGGCAGCCTTGAATTCGTCTATGGCCTCATCCAACAATTCCGTGGCCTCCATGGCTTGAGCTTCGGTGGGGTTTCCTCGAGCTTGCTCCAACACTAGCAATGCCTGTCTTCTGAGAGCCTCCCCCAGATTCACGTGAGCCGCGGCAAGCTCTGGATCCAGGGAAACCGCCTTCCTGTATGCTTCCAGTTCTCCCTGGGTATCTCCCAGTTCCCCTAGCAAGAATCCCCTTTCCAGGTAATGAGAAGATGACTCTTCCCCAGGATCGTAGCGGTATGCCTGGGCCGGATCCAAGACCTTGAAAATGAACCAGTTTCCCTGGTCTCCCACCGGAGGGCTTGACTCCCCTGGCTTCAAAGCAATCAGAGCCTTCTTGATCGGATGGGAGAGCCTCTCGGGAACCACTGTCCCCATATACCCCTTGGCCTGTTTGAACCCCTCGGGGGCCCATTGATCCGCGAAAAGATCAAATTCCTTCCCGGCTTTGATCTCTGAGTAAACCCTCTCAGCCTCTAT
Organism: bacterium; assembly: GCA_037481695.1. Classification (NCBI taxonomy): domain Bacteria; species bacterium. The sequence continues at coordinate 175,055 of JBBFLE010000006.1, forward strand.
TTTGCTTTGGAAACGAAGCAGTTGAAGGTGGACAACCCCTGTGCCCCAGCAGTTCCAGCTCATGCCATAAGCCAAGAAAAACCACATCCAAAGAAGCCATTTTTTCCAACTCCTGCCTGTCATATTCCCTTTCTCCTGAGCCGTATTATCCAGGATTAGCCAAAAGTGGGGCTAGCTTCATGACATCCCGGGATCAATTGATTTCTGCTTTAATGCAGCCTGTTTTCCCTAAGGGGTCCCTGCTCCCTGCTCAGGGCCTCAAAATGCCCAGACATACCAGTGGCTCGAGGCAATGGGCTCCAATCTCACCAAGTTCCATGGCTTGGCTTAAGCCTCATGGTTTCAGGAACTCCCCCAGATAAGCCATTTTGCCTCTTGGGAAGATCCCTTTTTTTTGTCTTCGCCTGAGCTCCCATGCGGCCATCCAATCATAAAGGGATGGAGGCCAAAGCCCGGCCTTGATCAAGCTGAGCCCCCACCAAGAGGTTTTCCTTATGGGATACCAAGCCAGCACTTGGAAACCGCCCCCCATGAGCACCTCGAGGATGCCCTGCACAGATCTCTTGCGGCGCAAGGCCGCGTTGTCGGTCTCGATCAACAAGAGCCTTCCTTGCTTCCTAAGACAGCGCCACCATTCCTTTACTGCCTCCTCCAAGGGCCCTCTGTCCATCAGGCTTCGAATCACACCCACAGCCAGAATCAGGTCCGCGGATTCCTCTTTGACCGGCAAAACACCTCCACCATAGAGTACCAATAGAACCCTCTGCCCATCGGTGCCCAAGCGGGCCCAATGAAGAGACTCTTTGTGCACCTCTAATCCAATTACCTTGAATCCCCTTCGGGCAAGCCTTCTTAGAAACCAACCATTGCCGCAACCATAATCCAGCACGAGCCCCCCTGAGACATCCCCCCAACGTCCCCAAATGGCTCTCTCTTCAAGTAATCTACGATACCTCTGGCGTCTGAGGCGGGCTTCTCCCATGGGTCTCCCCTCTTCTGGACTGAGCCTGGTTCCAAGTGTATCATGGGCCAAGCTTCTCAGGGGAGCCCGGGATGACATTACGGCGGCGCATGATGGAACTTCTGCAATGCGGCTGGTTCACTTTGCACGAAATGAGCCGGGAGTTGGGTATAAATGAAAAGGAAGTCTTGGAACACCTGCAACATGTGGCCCGCTCTGTGCGGCCAGGCAATTCCCTGAGAATAGAGCATTGCAGATGTCTTGGCTGCGGTTTTACCTTCACAAAGCGTAATCGCCTTTCGGCCCCCAGCAGATGTCCCATGTGCAGGTCAGAGCGTCTGGTGCCTCCCAGGTTCACCCTTATGTCCAGTTGACAGGGGTGGAGTTAGCTCCATTGGGAAGTTACAATGAAATCATAGAAAGTAAAAGGAGCACTCCAGTGGTGAACTGCCGAGAAGGTACAGGAGAGCAAGGGCAATGTGCCAAGAAAGGTGATTGCCTGCGCTGTCCAGGCTGGAGAGACCGATCCCAGTGTTGGATCTGGATTTGGCCTGTGAGTGAAGCCCCCAAGGCCTCTTTTGGAAAGAAGGAAAAAGAAGGTTAAAGGATCTTTAGGACCTGGAGCTGCCTGCGGCCCATGGGCCTTCCCAAGGCCAATAGGCCTGCCCAATGATCACCTAGAAGATTGGATTGCATCTTGTTGACCGACCAACACCTGCGTCCAGTTCTGCGGATCCAGGTGTTCCGAGGCCACTCTCATCAGATCTGCCTGATCCACTCGGTTCACCTGGGAGGCAAAATCACTGGGATAATCCAGACCTAGGCCGTAGAGCTCCCATAAGGCTAGGGAGCTGGCCAAGGAGGAAATGGAATCCATCCTCATGGGGAAGCTTCCCACCAGGAAGGCCTTGGCTTCTTCCAACTCCTTGGTGGAAACGGGCTTGCTGCGGATGAGCTCTGCCTGCTCCCAAGTCAGTTCTATTGCATTAAAAACATTTTTGTTTTCTGTCTGGAATCCCACGCGGAACAATCCACCTCTCATGCGGGCATCCAGGCTGCTGGAAACTGCATAGGCCAGTCCTCTTCGGCTTCTTATCTCTTCCATGAGCCTGGAGGAGAACCCTCCTCCGCCAAGAACATGGTTCATGACCCACAATGCATAAACATCCGGATGGCCTCTATGAACGCAGGTCTGCCCCAAGATCACCGTGGCCTGGGGGATATCCTTGTGGATAAGAACCCTTGATGGTTTGGGCAGTGGGCGGGACGAGGGTGCCCTCTGCACACCCTCCATGGCTGACCAACCGGACATGAGTTGCGACAATTTTTTTTGAAAATCATCTGGTCTTATGTCCCCAGCTGCCACGAAAAGAACCCGTTTGCCTTGAATACTTCCCTTGTAATGTTCCCAGACGTCATGGAGTCCAAAGTTGCTCACGGCCTCCTTGAAGCCCCTAGGGTCATGCCCGTACCCCGAGGGTCCCCAAAGGGCCTTGAGGAAAGCTCTGTGGGCCAGCCCCCCCGGGCGGTCCTCCTGAGAGGAGATCTCGCCCAAGAGCCTTTGTTTCCTTCTGAGAAATTCTTCTTCCAAAAAGGCCGGCTCCCTCAAAACCTCCACCAGCAGATCCAATGCCTGTGCCAAGTCCCTCCTGAGCACTGAAAAACCCAGCATGGTGTAGTCCCCGTCAGCCTCAACAAAAAACCTCCCTCCGGCTGCGTCCAGGAGCTCATGGATCTCTGCTGGGCTTCTTTTCTTGGTGCCTTCCACCAGGAGATGAGCCGTAAGATATGCTATTCCCTCTTTTCCTTCGGGGTCCTCCCAGGAGCCCGTTGGAACCATCAGCCTGAGGGCCACCATGGGAAGCTCCTGCTGCTGGCATACAATACCTACAAAACCTTGAGAGTCGAATCTTTCTGCCACTGGGCCTTTCAAAGAAAATACCTGGGAATTATCGGCTGAGCCCCAAGCTTTCCAAATCATCACCTCACCTCCTGGCTTCAGGCACAAGCCAACCCGTGGTGCGGTTCTGGGGAAAAAGATAGTCCCTGGCTGCCCGCGCAAGGCTTGTGGAATCCACCTCCCTTAGCCCCCGGAGATGAACTGGTATTGATTTCCAACTCAAACAGAATTCGTACTGGGCCAGAGTCAAGGCCTGAGCCATGAGGGAATCCATAGACAAGATAAAGTTGCGTTCCATTTGCCCTTTTACCCGCTGCAAATCTTCTTCCAGGTTTCCATCCTGGGTCAGGATCTTCTCTATTTCCTCCTCCACCAGCTCTTCAGCCCTCTTTAGGGATCTGCCTGGAAGCACCCTGACCAATATGAAGAAAAGGCCAGGGTCCAGGGAAAGAAGTTGATACTCAGCCTCAACCCCCAAGGCCAGTTCTTCCTGCCGCACCAGCCTGCGGTATAGCCTGGAGCTTCGCCCTCCCCCCAACAGACAGGCCAAGACGTCCAAGGCCGGAGCCTGCTCGTGACCTAGTCTGGGCACATGAAATCCCATGGCCATGACTCCCACCTGAGTCTGTCTGCTTACCACAACCCTGCGTTCAGCCTTCTGCAGAGGCTCCACGACCCTTGGGGAGAAGCTGGCTTTTCGAGCCGGCAGATCTCCGAACCTATGCTCCAGCATGTCCCACCATCTCTGCGGCTCCATGTCTCCCACACCCACCATGAGCATATTTTCCGGAACATAGTGGGTCCTCATGTAACGCCGCAGGTCATTTATGGTAATATTTTCAATATCTTGCATCCATCCGATTATGGGCCACCTGTACGGGTGGCTGCTGTAAGCCGCAGCCTCAAGCTCCTCCAGCAACACAGCCTCGGGCTGTGTCTCGGTGCGAAGGCGCCTCTCTTCCATCACAACTTTCTTCTCGGATAAGAACTCCCCCCTTCTCCAACGCAGTCCCTTGATCCGGTCGCGCTCCAAATCCAAGGCCACATGAATCCTGTCTGCGGCCATGACCTCGTAGTAAGCGGTGAAATCCTTGGTGGTGAAAGCATTGGTCTGCCCGCCATGGGCTTGGATTATGCGCGAGAACTCCTCTGGAGCGATGTTCTTGGTGCCCTTGAACATCATATGTTCCAGAAGGTGGGAAAGGCCGGTCAGACCCACGGACTCGTCTCTGGAGCCCACCTTGTACCAAATTTGAAAGGTAAGCAGAGGGGATACTGACCTTTGTCTGAACAAGACTCTTATTCCGTTGGAAAGGCTCCCCTCCTGGACGCTTTCCAGAAAACGTGAGATATCCCCTCCGTCCAAGTCCAAACTCCCTGCCAACCCCTTTTTTGCGGTTCCCACCTCAGAATCTCTCCCTGTGGAGGAACTCGGCTATCTCCCTTCTCTTGGGAGCAGAAGATGGGGCCGAAGGGTATCCCAAAGGTACCATGGCTACCACCTCATATCCCTCAGGTACATTGAGCAAAGACCTCACTTTGTCGTGGTCGAACAGTCCCACAACGACCGTTCCAAGACCCAGGGCATGGGCCATGAGGCAAAGATTCTGGGTCGCAAGCCCAAGGTCAAACATGAACCAATCCCCGAACTTGGTAGTCACTTGGCCCTTGTAATAGCCCGAGCTTTGAAGCTTGCCGCATATAACCAGCACCAAAGGTGCCTCCACCATGGCTTTGGCAGCAGGATTACCCTTGGCCAAGGTCTCCTGAAGAGATTCTTTTAAAGAAGCATCCTTTACAAGGATTATTTCCCAACACTGGGTATTTGCCCAAGAAGGAGCCCACTGAACAGCCTGGAGAACCTTTTCCAGGGCCTCCTGGGGAACATCTCTGGGCTCAAAACGCCTCACGCTCCTGCGGGTCATCATGAGTTCCAAGATATCCATGCTTGCCTCCTGGGGTATAATGATTTGAGGCCATTTTGGTCCAGGCTCCGAAGCCTGTCAACGCTCATGGCAAAACAAGAAGGAACATACGATGGAGCCTCTGATCCTGGCATCCAGTTCCAGAAGAAGAAAAGATCTGATGGAACTACTGGGTGTACCCTTCCAGGTGGTGCCCAGCCTGGCAAGGGAAGAATTGATCAGGGCCAGGTGTCCCCAAGAACTGGCCACCCAGGCCGCTCGTTTGAAAGCCTACGAGGTGGCCGGGCGCTATCCAGCCAGATGGGTGATTGGAGCCGACACAGACGTTTGGGTGGATGGGATGAGCCTGGGTAAGCCCAGGGATGAGGAGGATGCCCGCCGCATGCTGAGGCTGCTTCAGGGAAAGGTTCACCTTGTGGTGACAGGCGTTTGTGTGGTTTGTATTGACAAGGGCCTGGAGAAAACCTCTGCGGTCTCAACATTGGTGCAAATGAGGCAGATGTCGGAACAAGAGGTAGCGTGGTACGTTTCAACGGGCGAACCCCTGGATAAGGCAGGAGCCTATGGGATTCAAGGCCTCGGGGGGATCTTTGTGAGCAGTATCCAGGGCTCCTACACAAATGTCGTAGGCTTGCCCCTTTCTGAGCTGGTCCTGATCTTGCGGGAGTTGGGAGCATGGGACTTTTTGAGGCCACAATGAAGCATGAGACCTCCATAAGCAGGAATCTAGAAAAGGTAAGAGAGAGAATTGCCGAGGCCTGCCTGCGCAGCGGCAGGGACCCCCAGGAGGTGCGGCTCTTGGCTGTGAGCAAGACCGTAGGATGCGAGCGAATCAGAGAGGCTCTTCAATGTGGGCAGCGGTTGTTCGGAGAAAACTACGTGCAGGAGGCCCTGCCCAAGATCCATGAATTAGGTGCCGGAATAGAGTGGCACTTCATAGGTCATCTACAAAGTAACAAGGCCAAGCACGTGGTGGGGAACTTCCAGATGGTCCAGACCCTGGACAGATTCTCCCTGGCCAGAGAGCTGGACAGAAGGGCCCCAGAGGGCCAGCCTCTGCGGGTTCTAATTCAGGTCAATGTGGCAGGGGAACAGAGCAAATCCGGGATTGCTCCTGAGGATCTGGAAGCTCTGCTGGAGCAGGTGGCAGAGCTAAAAGCAATCAGGATTTGCGGACTCATGACCATACCGCCCATGAGCTCAGACCCAGAGCAGGCCAGGCCCTATTTTAGGAAACTCAGCCAGTTAAGGGAGCGTTACAGCAGACAACTGGCTTCTCCCCACTGTCTGGATGAGCTTTCCATGGGCATGACAGGGGATTTGGAGGTGGCTGTGGAGGAGGGGGCCACCATTGTGAGAGTGGGGACAGCCATATTCGGACCCAGAGAAGCTTAGCCTTGGGGGGATTGGCTGATCCCCAGTGAGGCAGCCTAAGATTACGATATCCTGGTATGAACTCATCTGCGTTCAGATGCAGCTTGATTTTCCCTGTGGATTGCTTCTCTGGGCTAGGCCTGAGCATGAGCAAAGATGTGAGGGAGACAGGGGGCAAAGCCCACAAGCTCACCTTTACTGGAAAATAATCCGGGTCAGAGAAAAAAAGGGGTGAGGCACACCCGTGGAAGTTCTGAGAGGTTACTTTCTTTCAAGCTCCAATCCCAGTTCTCGAGCCCTCTGGGTGGCCTGCTCTACTGCCTGGGAAATCAGGCCTCTAAAGCCTGCCCTTTCCAGAACTGCCAGACCGGCCAATGTGGTGCCTCCCGGCGAGCAGACCTGTTCTTTTAGCTGGGCAGGGTGTTGCGAGGAGATCACGAGCATTTCAGAGGCTCCCCTCAAGGTTTGGAAAACCATTTTTCTGGCCGAGTTCCATGGGATGCCCATGCGGACTCCCGCCTCCACCAATGCCTCGGCGAACAAAAAGACATATGCAGGGCCACTTCCATTGAGCCCTGTGGCAACATCCATGAGTTCCTCCCTGAGTTCCACCACCTCCCCCACTGCTTGGAACAAAGCCCTGGCTTTGGCCATGTCCTCTGAGGTGGCGTGTTTTCCCGGGGCCAGAGCCGAGCATCCCATTGAGAGTAGGCAGGGGGTGTTGGGCATGGCCCGGATGAGGCGGACTCCAGGGGAAAGTCGGGCCTCCAGGAAGCCAAGGGGAATTCCGGCTGCTATGCTTACCAGGAGGTGTCTGGGCCCAAGTCCCTTAGCCAGCTCATCCAAGGCAGGGGGCACATCCTGGGGCTTGACCGCCAAGATCACTGTGGAGGTCTTGTGTGCCACCTCCTGCGTGGAGGCAGCAGCTTGTATCCCAAGCTCCCGAATCAAGGGCATTAGAGTTTCCTGCCTGGGGTCTGCGGCCAATATGCGGTCCCCCTCGCAGAAGCCGGATCTTACCAAGCCTCTTATGAGGGCTGAGCCCATCTGGCCCGCCCCCACAAAGCCTATATCAAAAGACTGGGCCATGGCATTCCTCCTGGAAGATATGGCTCTTGGGAATCTACAGCAGGCAAATCACCGTGTCAAACGCACTTTCCAGGCATCCCCAAAGGGTATAATTCACCCGGGTTGGAGGTTCCAGAGGCTTTTTTCAGGGAGAGGACTGAAAGGAAATGCTCTGTGGCCATGAGGCCCTTTATGTGTGTACCCATGCTTGGGTGCCCGAGCACCTGGTGGACTATGTGGCAACAGTCTCGGGCAAGGAGGCCTTCCTGGTGGAAGATTTTGTTTGTTACAGGGGGCAAGGGGTGGTGCTTGTGGTGGGATATCCATTGGGGCAGGCTTTTGAGATCCATGCACTAATTAAGACTCTGGAGCATATTAAGAAAGAGATTCGTCCCAGCAGGCTTTTTTTGATCGCTCCTGAGATCCCACCTTGGGAAGGCCTGAGGCCCACCGGAGCATCGGATAGCTATTTTCGGCTGGATTTGGGAGGTTTCAGGCCTTCTCCAAAGGTGCAAAACATGCTTAGAAGGGCGAGCAGGGAGCTGGATGTCCTGGAGAGTCCCCGGGCGGGAAAAGAGCACGAGGCGCTCCTGGAGCAGTTTTTGGCCAGCAAGAGGCTCTCTGGGGAGTCCCAGAGAATCTTGAAAGCCCTTCCCAGGTACGTTGAAGAGGTGGCCGGGTCTATTTTGTTTGACGCCTATGACAAGAAAGGCCGCCTTGTATCTTTTTGCGTGGGTCAAATGGGTGCAGGAGATTGGGCCTTCTATATGTTCCATGTGAACTCCCCTTCTTTGAGGGTGCCTGGCTCGTCTGACCTGGTGCTGGGGGCCTTCTTGAATAAGGCCATGGAGCAGAACAAGCGTTTCGTGAATCTGGGCCTTGGGGTCAATCCGGGAGTGAGCTTTTTCAAGAAAAAATGGGGAGCCTCCTCCTTTGTGGATTACAAAGAGGCAAGTGTCTTTTGGGGAAGGTGGAGGTGCACAATAGAGTTGTTTTCCCAGGGCAGGGGGTAAGCTCAGATGTTGAGTCCTGAAGAAATGCGAAAGGTTATGGAGAAGGCCTATGTTCCGGAGCACGTGGTGCCTCTTATGGAAGGGCTCTCGGGAGGAGAGGCCTTTCTCTTGGGAGAGTTTCTTTTTTTTGTGGGAGAAGATTGGCTCATAATGGTGGGATTCCCTCTGGAAGAATCTTCCAGTAAAGAGATGGAGAGAAAGCTCAAATTGGCGGAAAAGAGGTTTCGTCCCTCCCGCCTGTGGTTTGTGGGACCCCAGGTGCCTGATTTCTTGGACAAAGCATGTGTGGAGAGACAATGGGATCAATACTTCAGGCTGAATCTCATATCCCCTGGAGGCTCCCCATGGTCTCCACCAAGAAGACTCAAGAAGCTGGCTGCTAAGGCAGGGGGGAAGTTCCTGGTGGATTGCTCGGGCAAGTACGGCTCGGCTCACAAGGAGATGACCCAGGAGTTCTTGCAAAACAGGGATCCAGGACCCAAGATCAGGGAATTCTATGGGAGGATGCCCCTGTACCTGGAGCGGACGCAAAGTGCTTTGCTTCTGAGTGCTTGGGACATGCTGGGCAGGCTGGCTGGGTACAGCGTCTTGGAGCTGGCGGCAGCGAGGTTCTCGGTTTATGTGGCAGGGGCCTCCAGGAGGCAAAGCTGGGCCTCTTATGCTTCGGATCTTCTCATGGCCGAGATGGCCCGCATCTCCATATTAGAAAAAAAAGAGTTCATGCACCTGGGTCTGGGAGTCAATACAGGCATCACCCGTTTCAAGAGAAAATGGGGTGGCACTCCCTGGCTGGATTACCGGGTTTGCGGCTGGGAAAGGCCCCTTTCCAAGATTCAGAGGTTCGTAAAGAGTCTGGGGGGCATGGGTTGAGACTCTGGGATCTTATCACGGAGGAAAGGCCCCTGGCCATGGTCTGGCTTCTGGAGAAGCAGGGGAGATCTTCCTGGCTGGTGGGTTCGGCCCATTTCTTCCCTTACAAGTTCCGCAGAGCACTGGAACACCTGCTGCGAGAGGCCCGTGTTTTGCTACTGGAGGGCCCCCTGGAACTGGGGGACTTGAGGCAGGTGGCTCAAAAGGGCCTGGTCTCTCAAGAAGGAGGTCTGAGCCCATTCTTGGATGAGGTATGCCTGGCAAGACTCCATAAGGTGCTTGGGCCTGCAGGCTCCAGGGCAGGGGAGTTGATGCCTGGGATCTTGAGCCTTGGGCCCTCCCAAGGCAACACCTTGAAGTCCATTTTGGACAGCATGCAGCCGTGGATGGCTTTTTTCACCCTGTGGGTAAGCTATCTGGAACGTCTTGGATGGATCTATCATATGGACCGGGATGGATTGCACATAGGAAAAAGAATGGGTTGCCAGGTCATTTACCTGGAGTGTCTAGAGGAGCAGATCCAGGCCCTGGAGCAGATCCCGAAGGAGAGGATAGTCTCTTTCCTCAAGGCGGCCCATATGTGGAAGAACTACAGTGGCCTTTATGTGAGGCTGTACCTCAGGGGGGATCTGCAAGGGCTTCTTGGGCTTTCCGGGGGCTTTCCGAGCCGCTGTCCGGCTGTGATAGACAGGAGAGACCGCTTGCTTTATGAACGCATGCTTCCCTACCTGGAGAAGGGGGGGGCTGTGGCGCTGGTTGGGGCGCCTCACACAAAGGCCATATTAGGTTGGCTTGATAAAGAAGGTTACCTTGTGCGACAGGTGCGGGTGGCTTGAAGATCTCCCCGAGCAAGAAAGCTTTGCTGTAAGAGGAGGTTCCAGGTGAGACTCGTGGAGACAATGGATTTGCCCAATGGGCTCAGACTGGAGTTTTGGGACGAGTCCAGGCCGGTTGCCGGCGACAGGTGGTACGTGGGGCTCAGGGCCGTGATTCCGGTGGCCATCCCAGAGGCCTTGGAAAAATCGGCCCCAAGCATTGCAATGCTCAAAGAGGCCCTGGGAGGGCAGGCCTTTTATCACCACTTGATGGAGCGGCATTTCATTGCCAAAGAGCAGGTCTGTTCATTGCTTAGGGAAATGCGTCAGCACTTTCTGGCTAACTCCTTGAGCTATCTGTCCCATAAAGAGTTCCCCAGGAGATTCTTGCTTGCCAAGTCTTCGGAGCTGGAGAAGAGAAAGGCCTGGGGGGCTGAGTATGTGGAAAAGCTCCTGCAAGAACTTCGCAGGCCCAAGTCCATCCCCCAGGAGGGTGAATTGACTTGAAGGCTCATTGTTTGTTACCGTGATACAAGGGCTTTTTCCCATTGAGCAACCGGTGAGCTTGCTCAATCCCAGATCAAGGCGAAAAAGGAGGGACAGATGGCTACAGTTGAAGGCTACGAGATGCCAGAGGATCTTTACTACCACAAGGAGCACATGTGGGCGCGGGTACAAGGAGACATAGCGGTAGTGGGAATCACGGATTTCGCCCAGAAGCTGGCCGGGGACATAAGCTTCGTGGATATGCCTGAGCAAGGCGATGAGGTGGAGCAAGGAGACAGGGTGGGCACCATAGAAACTGGCAAGTGGCTGGGCAAGCTCTACGCTCCGGTTTCCGGCGAGGTGGTGGCTCGCAACGAGGCCGTGGAGGATGATCCCACGGTCATCAACAGGGATGTTTACGGCGAAGGATGGATATTTAAGATAAAGATGAGCGATTCTTCAGAGCTGGAAAACCTCATGAAGGGTCAGGAGGCCATAGCCTGGCTAAAAGGGGAAATAGAGAAACACGCCAAGAAGTGAGGATTTTGCGGAGGCAGTAAACAGGACATATTACCAAATTCCACATCCTCAAGCTCTCTGGGAGATGAAAGGCTGAGACATGGAGATAACGGTTCCGTACGGTCAAGGAGAGATAAAGGTCAGGGTGCCTGAGGAGAACCTGCTGGGAGTGTACCATCCCAACGAGGTAAGGCCGCAGCCCGAGAAGGAGACTCTTCTTAGAGCTTTGGAGAATCCCATGGGAGGCCCTGGTTTTGCAGATTTCCTGGAAGGGGCCGGTGAGGTTCTCTTCATAGTAAACGATGGCACCAGGCCCACCCCCACTGCCAAGGTCTTGGAGATTCTTCAGGCCCACCTGCGAAAGATAGATGCCCGCTTCATTGTGGCCACGGGGTGTCATAGAGCTCCCACAGAAGAAGAATATCGATTCATCTTCGGACCTCTGTATCAGGAGTTCAAAAACAAGATATATGTGCACGACTCCCGAAATGAGCGGGAAATGGTGTACCTGGGCACATCCAAGAACGGCACCCAGATGTACGTCAACCATCACGGAGTAAAGGCTGACAGGCTGGTGGCCATCAGCTCAGTGGAACCCCATTATTTTGGTGGTTACACAGGGGGCAGGAAGAGCTTTTTGCCCGGGATTGCCTCTTACAAGACCATAGAGCAGAACCACAAGTACGCCATTCGACCCGAGGCCAAGAGTTTGGCTCTGGCGGGCAACCCCGTGCATGAGGACATGATAGACGCCCTCAAGAGCGTGGAAGGCAAGCCCATTTTCTCCATCCAGGTGGTTTTGGATAAGGATCGAAAGATCTACGGGGCCACCTCAGGGGATATTCACGCCTCCCTGGAAGGAGCCATTGAAAAGGCCAACGAGCTTTTTTGTGTAAAGGTTCCACAGAAGGCGGACATAGTCGTGTCCGTGGCCCCTTACCCCATGGATGTGGATCTTTATCAGTCCCAGAAGGCCCTGGAAAGCGGCAAGCTGGCCCTCGAGCAAGACGGTATACTGATAATGGTTAGCAAGTGTCGCACTGGAATCGGGGAGAGGGCTTTCTTTGAACTATTGGCCAGGGCAGGAGGAAACCCTGCCAAGGCTCTGGAGGAGATAGACAGGGGCTATAAGCTGGGATATCACAAGGCTGCCAAGATGGCAGAAATTGCACTCTGGGCTCAAATGTGGGCTGTTACTGACCTTCCGGATTCGGATCTGGAGGCTGTTTTCATGAGGCCTTTTCATGACCTCCAGAAGGCCTTGGATGAGGCCCTGGCTGCCAAGGGAAAGGACGCCAAGGTGCTTTTTCTCATGGACGGATCAATAACCGTGCCCATGTTGTCCTGATCGGCCTAAAGAACATTCGTCCTTGAAATCTGGGGCAGTTTCGCCCCTTTTTAGCCGCAAGGGGTTTACAACTCTTCGGGAAGCACAAAACGAGGTGATGGAAGATGCCACTGAAGGAGTCGGTTCTGGAGAAACTGTTGGAGATCTTCGGCGAGAAGGATGTGAGCACTCGCACGTCGGAGCTTTACGTATATTCCTTTGACGGGGGCATCCATAGAAGGATGCCTGATGCAGTGGTAAGGCCCAGGCAAACGGTGCAGGTTCAGAAGCTGGTGGCCCTGGCCAATGAGGAAAAGGTGCCATTGGTGCCCAGAGGCGCTGGAACCGGGCTTGTGGGGGCCGCCGTGCCCATAGTGGGTGGAATCGTTGTGGACATGCAAGGCATGAAGCAGATCAAGGAGATCCGGGTAGATGGCATGTATGCTGTGGTGGAGCCCGGGGTGGTCTGCGACAGATTCAACGAAGCTTTGAAGCCTTACAATTACTTCATCCCTGGACCGGCCTCCAGCGAGGTGGCCACCCTGGGTGGTATGGTTGGCCACAATTCCTCAGGCGGCTTTGCCCTGAAATATGGGGCCACCAGGGACTATGTGCTGGGTCTCTTGGTGGTGCTGCCCAATGGGGATGTCATAGATGTGGGCACCAAGACGCCAGTGAATTCAGGAGGATTCCAGTTCGAGAAGTTTTTCTGTGGTTCGGAAGGCACACTGGGGATATTCACAGAGATAGTGCTCAAGATCGTTCCCAAGCCCAAAGCCAAAGCAGCCTGTGTGGCTTTCTTTGAGGATCTGGAGAAAACAGGTCAGTGCGTGGCCAACATTGTGGCCCAGGGCATGGTCCCCTCACAGATCGAGATCATGACAGGGATATCCATCAAGGCGGTCAACAAGGCCAAGGGGCTTGGGCTACCCGAGTGCGCTGGCATGCTCTTGATAGAGGTGGACGGGCATCCAAGTGTGGTGAGCCAGGAGGTGGAGCTTGTGGGAAAGATCTGTGAACAAAGTGGTGCCTTCAAGACCGAGTTCACAGATGACCCCAAGCGCATGGAGATCCTCTGGAAAGGCCGAAAGGAAATGATCCCTTCCCTGAGCATTCTGAAGGAAGACTATGCCACCGTGATGCTCGCAGACGACATGGCCGTGCCCATATACAACGTGCCCAAGGCGCTAAAGGCCTTCGACGAGATCGCTAGCCAATATGACATCTATATCCCGGCTTACGGCCATGCCGCAACAGGCAACCTTCACACCAAGGTGCTCATGGATCCCACAAATCCTGACCACTGGAAGCAGGCCGAGGAGGCTGTGCCCAGGATGTATGATGCGGTAATGGCCCTGGGCGGCACAACCACAGGTGAGCATGGCATAGGAATTACCAAGGCTCCCTTTCTCCACAGGGAAAAAGCTGGGGCTGTCAAGGCCATGAAGGCCATAAAAAGGGCTCTGGATCCACACAACATAATGAACCCGAAGAAACTCATGGACTGGGAGGAGGGTTTTGTGACCCACCTGCGCTATCCCTTCCAGGTGCCCGAAGGCAAGGGCGAGCTGGCCCCCCATTTCCACGAGATGATCACATGCACCCAGTGTGGTTACTGCAAGGGTGTGTGTCCTGGCATTCAGTGCGCAGAAGGTTGGGACTCTTTGAGCCCCAGGGGCAAGGTGGCCCTTTCTTACGGTGTGGTGACAGGGGAAATCCCTCTGGATAAGTCAGTGGCGGACAGGCTTTTCCAGTGTGTGCTGTGCGGAGACTGTTTCAGAAGGTGTCCCTCTGGGATAAACGCTCCGGAGCTGGTAAAGGCAGCCAGAGCCGAACTTGTGGATGCTGGTTTGGCCTATGATACTCACCGGGCGCTGGTGGAGAACATCATGCGCACCGGCAACATTTACGGGGACGAGGCCATGGAGGTGCCTGTGACCCAGGGAGAGGCAGTGGTCTTCTTGGGCTGCCAGTATGGCTCCAGGCTGAACAAGACCAAGAAGTACCTGAAGATCATGGAGAAGCTCGGGCTTGCAGCCAGGGTGGAAGGAGGACTCTGCTGCGGATATCCCATGGCAGTTCTGGGCTTCAAGAAATCTCTGGAAGAATATAAAAAACGTTTCCTGGACCGATTCAAGTCTCAGGAGATGGTCTCCTTCTGTCCCTCCTGCGCCCTCTTCCTGCACGAAGAGTACGGATTTCCTGTGAGACACATTCTTCAGGTAGTGGCTGAGAAGCTCAGGGGCAAGGAGCTTCCAAGCAATGGGAAGGTGGTCACATATCATGATTCCTGTGACCTTTCCCGAGGCATGAAGATAACCGAGGAACCCAGAGAGATCCTCAAGGCCTTGGGTTACAAGCTGGTGGAAATGAAATACAACAGAGCCCAGTCCAGATGCTGTGGAGGAGGAGGCGGCATTCTTACCACAGACCAGGCCATGTCTGGAGATATCTCCGAATCTCGCATCCAGGAGGCTCTGGAGACAGGGGCCGAGACCCTTGTGACTGCCTGCCCCACTTGTGAGCAGGTGCTGAGAAAGGCTGCTTCCAACATTAAGACAGGAAAAATAGCCGTGAAGGAGCTAAGTGACGTTCTTTCAGAGGCCCTGAAATAGGACTGACTGGAGCGTGGTGGCAAGGCTCAGTACCCGCATCATCTGCCCTTGGTGGATGATGCGGGTCAGTTTTTGGGCAAGAGCACCTGGAAGGTGGTACCCTGACCTTCTTGGGTTTCAAAGGAGATGCTTCCGCCATGCTCCTCTACTATCTTGCGGGCCAGCAAGAGGCCAAGCCCGGTTCCCTGCCCGCCCTTGGTGCTGAAGAACCGGGAGAAGACCCTTTCCTTGGCTTCCTGGTCCATGCCGCAGCCGTTGTCAGAGACCTGGAGCAGAATTCTTTGCTCCCCTGGGGCCCTCCTCTCCAGGGCCAGGTGGAACTCAATGCAGAACTCCCTGGCCCGATCAGGATGGAATCTACAGGCATCCAGGGCATTGGTGCCCAGATTCAATAGAACCCTATGAATCCCTTTTCTGTCCCAGTAGGCCTCTCCCACCTCCTCCAGTCGAGAGATAACTTTGATCCCTTGCTCTTCGGCGGTGGGCTGGAGGATTCTCACCACCTCCGAGACCAACTCCACAGGGTTGCAAGGACTCTTTTCAGGAACCCTCTGCTTGGAGAAATCCAGTAGGTCCAGGGCCAGTTGGGAGATCCTCTCCATGTTTCTCTGAACCATGTTCCAGCCTTCCTGCAGCAATGGCCAGTCGGCTTTGGCCAGGGCGGAATTCACCTTGTATGCCCCACCCCTGAGGGCATTGAGGATGTTCTTGATATAGTGAGCCAATCCGGCCACGGTCTCCCCTATGGTGGCAAGCCTTTCTTGGCGCAGGAGCTCCTCTTGAGCCATCTCCAGCTCCCGACGGTACTGGGCCACCTTCTCCTCCAGGCCTGATGTATATTGCTTGAGCAGTTCTGTGGTTTGGATCTTTTTCTCGGCTCTCTGGAGGGCCAGAAGAAGCGCTTCCTCACGAATGGGTTTGGTGATGAAGTCAGAAGCTCCTTCTCGTAACACAGCGATGGCTGACTCCATGTCCCCGTGGCCTGTGATCACCACCACCTCGGCTTCTTGGTCCAGAGCCTTGATATTTTTCAGTAACTCTATGCCGTCCATCCCCGGCATGCGAATATCGGTGACCACAAGCTTGATTTCCCCCTGCCTGAATATCTCCAGGCCTTTACTGGCGGACTCGGCCGTGAGCACCTCGTAACCCTCGCTGGCCAGAGAGATACCCAGCACCTCCAAAATAGCCCTTTCATCATCTATCAGAAGAAGCTTCCTGGGTTGCATTATTTCCCTCCCGGTAAACCGGAAAACTCAGCAAAAAGGTGGTTCCCACTCCAACATGGGACTGGACCTCTATGTTGCCTTTGAAATCACTGACCAGGTTATAGGTAATGGAAAGCCCCAATCCGGTTCCCTCCCCCGGGGGTTTGGTGGTGAAAAAAGGCTCGAAGATTCTGTTGAGCACTGCCTGGGGCATGCCCTGTCCAGTGTCCGAGACCTCCACCACCACCCTGTTTTTAACTCCAAAGGATGTTACTGTGAGCCTGCGGGGTGTGCCGGGAGGGTTGGATGACATGGCATCTCTGGCATTGGTGATGAGGTTCAAGAATATCTGCTCCAGCCTGTTCTTGTCTCCAAGGATCCTGGGGAGATCAGGTTGCAGGTTCAGCTCCACGGAGATCTCCCTTAGGGTTAGCTGCTGGCCCAGCAGGGTGAAAGCCCCTCTTATGGCCTCATTGGGGTCCGTGGGATACATCTGAAACTCAGACTTTCTACCGAATTCCCTCAGGTGATCTATGATACGCGAAGCCCTGTCCACCTGCTCACTCATGTTCCTGGCTATGGTCAATAGCTTTTCCTGGGAAATGGTCTGTCCTCGGTTGGCCATTTTCTGGAAAAAGTCTGCCCCTACCTTTATGACATTGAGGGGCTGGTTGAGCTCGTGGGCTACCCCCGTGGCCATCTCGCCCAAGGTGGCCATCTTGCTGGCTTGTATCAGAAGAGATTCCTCCTGGAGCCTCCTGGTCACATCCACCATGCGCACCAGCACACAGGTCTCCCCAGCCGAGCCTTGCACATCGGCCAAGTCCACGACTCTGGCGTGAAGGTTGACCAACAGAGCTTCCTGAGTGCATGTGCTTAGCCTGAGCTTGGGGATGTCGAAGGCCATGCCCACCTCGCAGGCCTGTGATCTGGCTTTGAGAAGCTCTGCATCCTCTGATGCCAACAAGGAGAGGAATTGCTGCTCAAGAAGCTCCTCCCTGGGGCAATGCAGCATGCGCAATGCGGTCTCATTGGCCTCCAAGATTCTATCCAGGGAGCGATCCACCAGGAATACTGCATTGGGATCATAGTCGAACAGCAGCCTCCTCTTGCGTTCAGAGCGCGAGAGTTCCTCGCTCTTGCTGCGCATGCTCCATATGATCTCCCCGAAAGCATGAGCCAGTTGAGCGATTTCATCCCCTTGTGACTTCCTGTAGACTTTGCATACCTTGCAGACCTCCCGGAGTGGTTGACTCAAGGAGGCATGGGTGGCAGGGGACACGGAGCTGCTCAACGTCCAGCATGGCCCCACCATTTGACCGTAGGCCGGGCACTCGGTCTTGGAGCATCCTTTGAATTCCCAGCACCTGGGGGAGCGCAAGATGGGTGGCAGGGGCTCATCCAGGCCTCGGGCCAGACGCTTCATGGCCTGTGTGAGTCGCGAAAGGGGTGTGGTAACGTACGTGGCTGCGAGTTGGCCCAGGAATATGGCCAGACCCACGGTAACAAGCATGAGAAGTGCCAAGATAACCCCCATCTCCTGGATCATCCTATCCAAGGGGGTCTTGCGCATGCCCACGTGGATAACCCCTATGGGCCGGTTGCCTTCCTTAACTAGTACTGCGGTGTCGTATATCCAGGACTCCCCCACCTTCAGCAGCCTGATTTTCTCCTCCTCCGGACCCGGAAGCCTAACCATGTCTATCTCAGGGGGCGCATGATCCGGAAATGTGTAAGCCAGCATCCGGTTGGTCTCGTCTGTGACGAAGATGTATGCGATCTCGTACTCTATGGCCTCCCTCAGGACAATTATCCTTCTCAGTTCTTCCAGATCTCCGGAAAGTATCAGGGGCCGGCATCTGGTGGCCAGGTAATAGGCCACCCTGAGACTGTAAGTCTTCATCTGGTCCACGAACATGGGGATGAAGATCCTCCAGTAGGCGATGCTGTTGACCAGGAGAATCAACACAAGGATGGTGAGGCTGCTGAAAAACACCTTTCGATGAAGGCTGAGCCTTCTGTGGTAATCTCTTATGGCTGACAAAAGCATGATGGCTCCGAGGCACACAAGGGCTGTTGATCCATCTTGGGTGGTCATGATAGCATACGGCCCGGCTTGGAGAAAAAGGTGATCTTGGAAAAAAACAGGTTTCTAGCTTGGGGGAAGCCATGGGAAGTTTAGTGCTTATTGTGGATGATGATCCTGACAATGTGAGCTACCTCAAAGATGTCTTAGAAGACGCTGGTTATAAGACCATAACCGCCGGAGACGGCCTGGAAGGAATGGAGAAGGTTCGTAAGGGCTCTCCTGATCTGGTGCTTCTGGATCTCATGATGCCCAACAAGAGCGGCATCAGGATGTTCCAGGAGCTCAAGGCAGATCCAGAGCTGAGGCGGATACCCGTGGTGATAGTTACCGGAGTGTCTCAGGCCACAGGGGTGGATTTCAGCCATTTGCTTGTGAGACAGCCCCAGCTCACGGGCCAGCCAGAGGTGAGTGCCACTGGAGACACCATGTACAGCCGACCCTCTGGTTTCCTGGAAAAGCCTGTGGAACCAGAAGAACTCCTTAGGGTGGTCCGAGATATCTTGGAACCTAAGATGGCTTAGCCCTTGCTAAGACCCTTTTCATAACTACATTGGGAAACCAGCTAGGTGCACAGAACAGGAGGGGGAACATGGGAAGGCTTCAGGAAGTGGTGGTGATCGATGCGGTCAGATCGGCCATAGGCAAGTCTGGCAGGAAGGGCATGGAAAAGGGCGGACAGCTCTGTCAGGCCTCTGCCCAGGATCTCTTGGCCAACACCTTGAGGGGGCTCTTGGACAGGGTACACGCCCGGTGCCCCAAATTCCAGGAACAGGAGATCGAGGATGTGATCATCGGTTGTCTGAGTCAGGTGGGAGAACAGGCCTTGAACATCGGGCGAATAGCTTCGCTCTTGGCCGGGATTCCCAAGGAGGCTGCTGGCTGCACTATAAATCAGTACTGCAATGCTGGGCTAAAAGGCATTCACATGGGAGCCCATGAAATAATGGTGGGAGAAGCAGAGATAGTGGTTTGCGGCGGGGTGGAGCTCATGTCCCATTATGGGATAGGATCCGACTTGCAGGCCGCGCTTCAGGCCAATTTCCCCGTGCGCATGTCTTCCAGGGTTCAGGAAGTGGCCTTGGCAGTACCCCAGGGTCTTTGTGCTGAGATGATCTCGGAGCAATACGGTCACAGCCGGGAAGACCTGGAGCGTTTCGGACTCTGGAGCATGCAAAAGGCTCTGGAGGCAGATCAGAAGGGATTCTATGCTGATCACATCGTGCCATTTGAGTACACCTGGGAAGGGGTTACCAGGAGAGTGGAGAAAGACGAGGTGCTTCGTCCCAAGGCCTTGCTGGATCCTGAAGGATACCTGGCAGACTCCATGAAACTTCCCACACCTTTCAAGGAAAACGGTCTTGTGAGTGCAGGTAGCTCCTCGGCCATCGTGGATGGAGCAGCAGCTGTGCTGCTCATGAGTTCCAGGAAAGCAGAGGAACTGGGTCTGGAACCCATGTGCCGTATCGCCTCTTGTGCGGTTGCCGGAGGAGATCCTGTGCCCATGCTCCTGGCTCCCATCCCTGCAGTGCAAAAAGCCTTAAAAAGGGCTGGGAAAACCATGGATCAGATGGATGTCATAGAGCCCAACGAGGCCTTTGCTTCTCCCCTTTTGGTTTTTGCCGACCAGCTAGGTTATGACAGGTTCGACCCTAGGGTGAACCCCACGGGAGGCGCCATTGCACTGGGGCATCCCATAGGGGCCTCGGGGGTGCTTTACTTTGGTGAGATGGTTCATCATCTGAAACGCACCAAGGGGCGTGCAGGGGTGCAAATGCTCTGTGGAGGAGGCGGGGTGGGCATCGCCATCGTGGTGGAGGCCATCTGAAAAGCTCTTATGACCCGGCAGGCCTGTTAGAGACAGTTAGCACCGGGACCGGGGAACGCTTCACCACCCTGTGGGCCACACTGCCGAACATGAGAAGCTCAAGGGGGGAGCGTCCCCTGGCTCCCATTACCACCAAATCAACGCCTTTTTCTGAGATCGCCCTTAAGATCTCCTGGGATGGGCTGCCCGAGTGCACCAGGATCTCCCAGGAGAGATTTTGGGGGATAGAAGGGACGTACCTGCGGCGGATCTCCTCTTGTGCCTCCTGCCTGAGGCGATCCTCCTGTTGCTCCACCACCTGAGTCATGACAAAGGGTTCTGCCAGAACAGGATAAAGGGTTTGATGCACGGAGTGGAAAATTACCAAGCAGGCCTCATGAATTCTGGCCATTTCCAGGGCGTATTGAAAGGCGTGATCAGCGGTGGGAGAGAAGTCCGTGCAATAGAGGATCTTTCTAAAAAGAGCCATGGTAGCTCTCCTTTCTTTTCAAAAGCTTCCCAGCCCTCCCATGGCCTGCTCAAAGCAGGTTGTCTCTGATGAAAGACACGGCATTCCTGAAGAGAACCACTCCCTGTCCCTCCTCCGGAAGTTCCTCCCTGGTCCAGCGGGGATGATTGGTCCTGTGGTGGTAGGCCTCTGGGTGAGGCATCAGCCCGAAAAGCCTACCCGTGGGATCGCAGATCCCAGCCACTGCCCCCCAAGAGCCGTTGGGATTCCATGGGTAATCCTGTGTGGGCTTCTTGGTGGAAGGATCCAGGTAGCGTAATACTATCTGGTGGTTAACAGAGAGTCTCTCCAGAAGATGGTAGTCCTTGCAAAAAAATTTCCCTTCTCCGTGTCTGACCGGCAGGTAAAGCTCTTTCAGGCCTCTTGTGAAGACGCATGGGCTTTCAGCCTCCACTGCCAGATGCACCCAGCGATCTTCGAATCGACCGGAGTCGTTGAAGGTGAGGGTTACGCTCTGGAGGTCGTAACGACCGTCTAGCCCTGGAAGAAGCCCCAATTTAACCATCAACTGGAACCCATTGCATATTCCCAGCACCAACTTCCCCTGGGAGATGAATCTGTCTAGTTGATTTCTCAGAGGTTCTCCTGTTGTACTTACCCTTGCATATCTGAAGCGGTTGGCTGCAGCTTTAGCAGCACCTAGATCATCCCCATCCAGGAAGCCCCCGGGAAGGCACAGAAGGTGATAGTCGTCCAGACATTTCTCACCGGTTAGCAGATCCGCGAAATGGACAAGCTCCACCTCATCCGCCCCGCCCAGATGACAGGCATGAGCCGTCTCCCTTTCGCAGTTTATGCCGTTTCCCCAAAGCACCATGGCGCGAACAGCTGCCATGTGGCTGTTCCAACCTCCTTCATGTCTTTGGAATCAAGGAACGATTTGCATTATACGACCACCCAGGGCAGGTGACAACGGATGGGCTTTGCTTGGGCCAGAGGCCTGCAAGGGCCATTGGAGAAAGCCCCGGGTGCAAAGCCCGGGGCTTTGCATGGCCATGAGGTATCCCTACTTAGCCGGCGGGAAAACACCCTGGAATGTGGACTGTATGGTCTTTCCATCTGGTGTCTGGAAGATCGCCGCACCGTTTTTCACCTGGATGGGGAATCCCTGATCTCCCACGGTGTCCCACCATTTCTTGACCAAGTCTGCCTGCTTTGTTCCCATCTTTTGGATCCTCTGAGCCGCCAGTCCCCCTACGGCCAGGCTGGCTATGGTGGCCTGGGCCTCCTGAACCACCACCACCCTCAGTTCATTGGTTTTGCCAGGAGGTATCCACTGATCCTCGTACACTGTGGGCATGTTCACGTCAAAATCCTCGAAGGCTGCCGTGAAGCGAAGCTCGTCCAACATCACAGGAAAGCTGTTGGGATTCTGAATGTGGAACACATATGCCAGGCTCATGGTGCTGGTGTATCCATAACCACCCACTGTGCCGGGATTGTTACAGTCCTTGAAATTGATCCTGGGCCCTATGAAAAAAGGTTGTATGTGATTTACCTCCACCCTTTCCAGTTTAACCACGGGCGCCTTGGCAGGGCCAGCTTGCTGGGCAGGGCCCATGGTCTCCATGGTTTCGCAACCCTGGAGGGCCAATCCCACGCTGAACAACAGAATCAAGCCTAGAAAAGCCCTTCTTTTCATTTTTCCCTCCTTCCCGCTAGGACGCCTGGGGTTCAGCAAGCTGCCTTCCTGACAAAAAGAGCTGCGAACCCCAAGACGCTCAATTCAAGCCAACCAGCGTTTTCGCCTCTTGTAATGCTTGACCGAGCGGAAACTCTTTCTCTCACCTATGTCCGTGAGCCCCAGGTAAAAATCCCTAATGTCAGGGTTTTGTTTGAGAACCTCGGAAGTGCCGTCCATCACTATGCGCCCGTTTTCCATAACGTAACCGTAAGGGGCTACGGTAAGGGCCAGCTTCACGTTTTGCTCCACCAACAGGATGGGTATCCTTTCCTGATGGTTCAGTCTTTGGATGATCTCGAAGATCTCCTTTATGAGCAAAGGAGCCAAACCCATGGAGGGCTCATCCAAAAGCATGAGCTTGGGGCTTGCCATGAGGGCCCGGCCTATCACGGTCATCTGCTGTTCCCCGCCGCTGGCAAAACCTGCCACCATGTTTCGCTTCTCCTTTAGACGGGGAAAGTAACTGTAAACCATCTCCAGCCTGTCTTTTAGGGCTCGGCCGTCACCGCGCAGATGTCCCCCCACCCTGAGGTTCTCCTCTATGGTGAGATGCTCAAAGACCCTTCTACCCTCAATGATCTGGAAAATGCCCATCTTGGCGATCTCTTCCGGATCCCGGCGGTGGATCTGCTCCCCCAGGAATTCGATGGCACCATCTGTGACCCTTCCCTCCTCATGTTTGAGCAGGCCCGAAATGGCCTTTAGGGTGGTGCTCTTGCCAGCTCCATTGGCCCCAAGAAGGGCCACTATGCCTCCCTCAGGCACCTCTATGGAAACCCCCTTGAGCACCAGAATCACTTCGTGGTACTTGACCTCTATATTGTGCAGTTGCAGGATCGGTTTTCCCGAACTCACCCCTTTGCCTCCTCGGGCTCTGTTACCAGCCCAGCCACTCCTTGGCCCATTTCTCCGGCCAGCGTTGTTTCAGATCTATGCGCTCCAGGAGCTGGAACTTGCCGTCCTTGTAAATGTAAATCTGGGCTATGCTGGTGGGACGGTGGTCAGTGGGGGAGAAGCTGACCGGAGGCGCCCCCAGACCAATATCAAAGTCTTTTAGGGACTCGAATCCGGCCTTCATGATCCCCTCGCCGTCGAGTTTGCCAGCCTTGTCAGCCCTCTTCATGGCTTCCCAAAGCAGCATCACCGCCGCCCAGGCCTGGGTGGTACGGATCAAGCGTTGTTCCTTGGGAACACCAGGGTTCATTTTCTGGGCGTATTCCACCACCTTGTCCATGAGCTTCACATTCTCTCCGAAGAACGCGCATGGGGTGGCGCCGATAGCATTTTTGGCCGCATCCCCCGCCAGTCGTGGCAGGTTTTCGTCAAAGCCCCAGTTGTTGATGATGTGCCAGGCCCCCAGGTTCTGAGCATAAGCATCACGGATGGCAGTGGAGACGCTCATGGTGGTGTTTCCATGCCAAACAAGATCCGGCTTGAACTTGGCTGCAGCTAGTACCTGACTCTTGGTGTCCAAAGCCGTTAGAGGTATGTCCTGGTCATCCCCTATCTCGAAACCTAGCATCTGAGCCTGATCCTTTATGGCCTTGATGGGTGCGCTGGAGTAAGGCACTGCCGTGGCATAGAAGCATACAAAACGTGGCTTGTCTCCCTTGGCCACCCTGTCCTTGTACATGGGATCCTTTTTCCAGATCTGGTCGTACCAGGCTGTTATGGCAGCCCTAGCATTGGAAGAGTAATCGGCCGAGAAGAACAGGTTGTAAGGGGTCTTCTTGGGGTCTGTAAGATGTGCGGAATAGGAGGCCGACACATAGGGCATCTTGTCCTTGTTTATGATGGGTGAGAGGGCTTCGGTGTCTCCTGTGCCCCATCCCAATGTTGCTATGACCCTGTCGAAGTTCTTGAGTCTCTTGTAAGTGGTAATGGCCTCAGGAATGCGATATCCGTAATCGTAAAGAAACAGTTTAATGCGTTTGCCGTTGACCCCTCCCTGGTCATTCACGTACTGGATGGCTTCTCTGATACCCATGGCATAGTCCTTGCCCACGTCAGATGTTGCACCGGTTATGTCCATGATGGCTCCTACCCTTATCTCCTCGGCAGGCCATGCCGAGGGAGCAAGGGCCAGAATGCCCAGGACAACTAGAACCTGCAACCACCCACCCCTCTCTCTCATGATTCACCTCCTGGAGTCAATGTTTGATCGAAGGTGCGATGTACTCAAGATATTTAGCCCCATCAATGCGTGTAGCTCCCACCTCCTTTCCTGAATCTGGCTGGGCCATCAATACGAGAATGGCCAAAGGTTGAAGTAGTTCTTTATCTGCCACCAGCGATACGCTATCCCATTGGGCTCGTAAATGAGAAACAGGGCTATGGCCAGGCCGAAGAGGGCTTCCTTTATAAAAAGGAACCTGTCCAGCAGCTCTGGGAAAGCACCCCCCAGGGGCACCACCACAGCCTTGAGCCCCTCCATGACCAGCACCATGAACATTGATCCGAATATGGTCCCATGGATGCTTCCCACCCCTCCTATGAGGATCACACCCACCCACCAAAGGGACCAGAACCACTGGAAATGTTCGGGACTGATTATGCTGTTAAAATTGAGCCAGAAAACCCCGGCCACTCCTCCCATGGCGCCGGCCACAAAAAATGCCAAGAGCTTGTAAGCAACTATGTTCACTCCCATAGCCTCGGCAGCTATGTCATTGTCCCGGATGGCTATCCAGGCTCTCCCAGGTTTGGAGCGAAGCAGATTTGCCATGGCCAGGGTCAAGAGCAAGACAAGAGCTGCTCCCAAATAGTAAACCTTTCGATCCGAGTCTATGACGAAAGGGCCGATGGCGAAGTGCTCCGGCATCACAGTGAATGCCTGTTGGCGCCCTCCTATCTGACTGACGAACTGTGTTATGAAGAACTCAACGGTTATCCACTGGGCAGCTATGGTTGTCATGATGAGGTAAAAGCCTTTCACCTTGGCCGAAGGTAACCCAAAGAGCACACACCACAGTCCTGCCACTAAGGCGGCCAGAACTATGGCCGCCGGGTAAAGAAGCCCTGCCTTCATCAGGCCTGCAAAGATACCCGCCAGGAGCCGCACCACTGGGTTGGGGTCATTGCCCATGGCGGCAAGCTCTGGTCCATGCATGAGCACCAGGCAGGAGGTATAAGCCCCCACTGCCACGAAGGCCGCATGCCCCAGGGTCACCTGTCCGCAGTAACCTATGAGTAGCTGGACTCCTGATGCGGCCATTATGGTGTACATCAGCATGATGGCAATGCTCAGAAGATAAGGGCCCAAATCCGGGGCCACGATATCCATGTAAGGAAATATCAGTAGAACCACCAGGGCCAAAAAGAACATCTTTGCTTTTACGAATTTGGTCTGCCACCAGGCATGGTCTTGCTTGTAATGTTCGTGATATACCCCACAAGGCAGCCAGCTCATGTCTCACACCCTCTCAATTCTTTCCCAGCCCCAAAGGCCGTAAGGTTTGAAAAGAAGCAGAATGACCATGAATGCCAAAGGAGCCACTTCCTTTACCCCCCCAGGTGTGAACTGGGACAAGTACCCATCTGCCATGTTCTGGAGTACCCCAATGATTATCCCTCCCACTATGGCTCCGGGTACAGAGTTCAGACCTCCTAAGACCACTGCTGGCAAAACCAACAGGCCCAGGTACCCCACAGATATGTTGATTCCATTTACATTTCCCAGGAGGGTGCCCCCTACTCCTGCTGCCATGAAGGCAATGGACCAGGCCAGGGCATATACCAGCTTGGCGCTGACTCCCAAGGAGAGGGCAGCCATCTCGTCATCGGCTGTGGCCTGCATGGCCAGGCCCCATCTGGTGTACTTGAAAAAGGACACAAACACCACCAGAAGCACAAGGGCTGCGATAAAGCTCCAGAGATATACCGAGTCCACATAGATGTTGCCCCAAATGGGAATGGGTTTCTTGCTGAAAACCTCAGGGGTGAACACTCTGGTGTCGGTCCCCCAGATGAACTCTACCGTGCCCTTGAAGAAGAAGGAGAGTCCCACCGTGACCATTATCACGCTCAGGACCGGTTCTCCTATCATTTTTCTTAGAAAGACCCTCTCGGTAAGGAGCCCCAGAACAGCGCCTATGATCAAGGTCCCCACCAAGGCCATCACAAAAGCAGTGGTAGACTGAGGCACGGCTTTGACGAACCAACCATACAGGCTCAAACACACATACGCTCCTATGAGGGTCAACTCCCCCATGGCCAGATTCAGAACCCCTGAGCACTTGTAGATGAGCACCCAGCCCAGGGCCACCAAGGCGTAAACAGAGCCCACCATGATGCCTGAGATGAGAAGATTAAAGAATATTTCCATCACTTTCCCCCTTCTTGCGGGACCTTCAAGATACGCATGTCGGCTTTTATGGGCACCACCCTGCCATCTTCGTACTTTATGCTGGTGTCCATGTGGACCATCTCCGCATCGCTGTACAGGGCCTGCACTATGTCCTTGTATCGCTCCTCCACAAAGGCCCTTCTTAACTTTCGTGTGCGGGTCAGCTCCTCGTCGTCAGCATCCAGCTCCTTGTACAAGTTGAGGAACTTCTGGATTCGAGCCGCTGGGGGCAGGGTCCTGTTGACCTCCATTATGGGTTTGACTATGAGATCGTAGACCTGCGGCTTTTGAGAAAGCTCGGGGTAGGATGTATACGGAATGCCCTTCTGTTCTGCCCATTTGCCCACAGTGGCGTAATCTATGCAGATGACCGCAGTCATATAAGGCAATTTGTGTCCTATGACCCAGGCCTCTTTGATATATGGGCTGAATTTCAACCTGGCTTCCAGGAACTGAGGGGAGAACTTACGGCCGTCGCTCAGTATCATTATGTCCTTGGACCGGTCAAAGACCACGAGATGCCCGTCCTCATCTATGAAGCCAGTGTCTCCCGAATAGAGCCATCCGTCCTTGAGGGTCTTGGCCGTGGCCTCGGGATTCTTGTAATAGCCCAAGAAAACACTGGGACTCTTGGAGATGATCTCGTCCTCCTCGGTGACTCTTACCTCAGTTTCTGGGAGGGGCTTGCCCACTGTGTCGAACTTCACATCCCCGTCCCTGTGAAGCACCGAGATGCCGGCGATCTCAGTCTGGCCGTAAATCTGCTTCAGGTTTACTCCAAGAGCGTGGAAAAAGCGGAAATGATCTGGCCCCATGGCAGCTCCACCCGTATAAGCATGGCGGATGCGAGAAAGGCCCAGATGATCCTTGAGTTTCTTGAAGACCAAGAGCTCTGCCACAAGCCTTTTGAGCCTCAGGAAAACACTCGGGGATCTTTTCTCAAAAAGACAATCAGCCCAGGCATAGCCGACCTTCATAGCCCACTCATGGAGTTTGCGTTTGAGCCAGCTTGCATCCAGATGTTTGACCTGAACAGTCCTGACCATCTGCTCGTAAATGCGGGGAGGAGCAAACATGGTCTGTGGACCTATTTCCCTGATATTCTCCTGGGCCGTCTCGGGTTCTTCGGGGAAGTTTATGGTAAAGCCCACCTGTAGCCCGGCCGAGATGGACATCATCTGTTCCCCGATCCATGCAAAGGGAAGATAGGAAACAAAATCGTCTTGGGGGTAACAAGGATCCACCCGCATGAGGTTCTGGCCCATCTTAAGCATGTTGTAGTGGGTCAGAAGCGCTCCCTTGGGAAGGGCAGTGGTCCCGGAAGTGTAAAAAAGCAAGCAGACATCGTCCCCTTGGCCCTGGGAAACCAGTTCCTCGAAAAGGCCTGGCTTCTGCTTTTCCAGTTCTCTTCCCAGGCTTTGCACCTCCTTCAGGCTCATGAGGATGGGGTCATCGTAGCCTCTCATGCCTTTGGGGTCGTCCCAGAGAATCTTTAAGAGCTTGGGACAGCGTTCCCTTATGGCAAGTCCCTTGTCCACCTCCTCCTGGCCTTCCCCCACCAGGAATTTGGCATCCGAGTGGTCCACTATGTACTGGACCTCTTCCAGGAGGCTATCCTGAAATAGCCACACTCCCACTCCACCTGCGCACATGGCAGCCATCTCGGCGAAAAGACCCTCGGGCCTGTTGTCTCCTATCATGGCCACCTTGTCTCCGCGCTGGAGTCCCAGAGCAACCATACCCAAGCATAGGGTCTTTACGTTTTCCAGATAATCGGCCCAGGTGATGGGCCTCCAGATGCCATACTCCTTTTCCCGCATGGCCACCTTCTTGGATCCATATTTTTGGCACATGCGCAGGAAGAGTTTCGGAAGGGTCAGATCCTTGGTAATCTCTATTTCGGCTTCAGCGTCGTGTGGCATAAAGATCCTCCACGTCTCCCAAGTACGCCCGGATCACTTCCGGGTTCTGCTGCACCTCCGAAGGCTTTCCTTCCGCGATCTTCTGACCGAAGTTCAGCACAGCCACCCTGTCGGAGATGTCCATTACCACTCCCATGTCGTGCTCCACCAAGATGCAGGTGACCTTCCAGCGTTCCTCTTCGTTGACATCCAGTATGAATCGGGCCATGTCCTCCACCTCTTCCAGGTTCAGGCCTGCCATGGGCTCGTCCAGCAAAAGAACCTTGGGATTGAGGGCCAGGGCTCTGGCCAGCTCCACTCTTTTCTGAAGGCCGTAAGGGAGCATGCCCACGACCTTGTGCCTTATGTGCTCTATCTCCAGCAGGTCTATTATCTCCTCCTCTATGAACCTTCTACTCTCTATTTCCTCTCTGGCTGTCTTGCCCAGGTAAAAGCTGCCTGCCAGGATCCCTGACTTAAGATGCACATGACGGCCCAAACGGATGTTGTCCAGCACGGTCATGCCAGAGAAGAGCTCTATCTTCTGAAAAGTGCGAGCCAGCCCAGCCTCTGCCCTCTTGTAAGGGGGCCAGTGTGTTATGTCCTGTCCTTGGAAGAAGATATGCCCCCTGTCAGGCTTATAGAGCCCGTTTATACAATTGAGGGTCACGGTCTTGCCTGCCCCGTTAGGGCCTATTATGGAGAAAATCTCTCCTTTTCTGACCTGGAAGGAGACGTTGTAGATGGCCTGAACCCCACCAAAAGAAATGGAAATACCATCAACCCTAAGTTGAATCTCAGATTCCGATGCCACTTCCTGCTCCATGAAAATTGCTCCTTTTGCCCTTGGGCCTAGGCCTGTTTCAAGGTGTGCGTTTTTCTGAAGCTTTCAGCAACGCCCCCATCACGGGGCCAGGCTCTATTACACCTTAGTTCAAGAAGACAGGGAATTCCCTGTCTGCCGTGACTCGCTCCGGCTTCCTTTCTCTGTTTTTTTCCTGGCAGGACCGCCAGCTCCCAAGGAACAAGAAACAGCTTGAAACTTTACATTGCCACCGGATAAGCGTGAGCCGTTAAAAGGAGAAGCCTGTGGGATCGCCATTGGAACGCCAGTCGCCAAAGCACACCACATCCCAGCGAATAAGAACCCCCGAGAGAATCCACAAAGAGCCGTCTTTTACCGTGCGCTAAGCTAATAGCAGATCTTCTAGTAGCTTGTCAAGCCATGGATGAGCACACCACATGAAAAAAATCTACCTGGGGTGCTCAATCAGAACGTATGATCATAAAGTATAAGGTTGTGGCCACTATGAAAGATCCACCGATGAAAAGACCTAATATCTGGTTAAAGCTCATCTCCACCCCTTCTTCAGGGATCGTGAAATGCAGCAGCACCACCGTGGCACAAAGCCCCATTATGAACACCGCGGTGCGAACCATTTTCTTTATGAGACATATGATCACCAGCAAGGCTGTGCAGCCTCCCAGGATCAGGAAGCCTTGCTCGTCCAGATTCATGATGGTTTGTTTCACTCTTTGGGTCTCGAAGAAGCCAAGGAGGGTGGAAAACCAAGCAGAGATCTTTTCTTTCATTTTCTCACCTCCATGCCCGCTGGCATAGGCGGATTATATCTGGCCCCATGGGGCTCCACAAGCCGAAAGTCAAAGAAAATGGCTCCTTGACAAGCACTACTGCCTTGACCTAGATTGATTTTTTACTATGGAGCGGCGGGTGCTTACTCCACATGGGTTCCACACATTACAGAAGCCGGCGAAGCTCCTCTAGAAACAGAAGCGGCTCTTCCCTGTCCAGGAATCGCAGGAAGAGAACCTGGGGAAAATGGTTCGTGCTTTGGGGGATCTGCATGCTGCTTTTAGCAGGTGCATGGTTTGGCTACAGGTGGTGGAAAAAAGAAGATCTGGGAATGTCCCAATGGGAGTCCAGGAAGGAAACCCCCCAGGAGAGAAAAAAGGTCACCCTGTTTTTCTCTGACGAACAAGCCGAATTCCTGGTGGGGGAGACCAGGGAGGTGGAGGACCCCGGCACTGTGGATGGCCTGGCAGGGGTCTTGCTCCAAGAGCTGTTGCGAGGGCCTCAAGGGGGGCTTCAGCCCACCATTCCTGCGGGCACCAGACTCCTGGCTCCTGTCTCATGCTCCGAGGGGATTTGCAAGGTGAATTTCAGCCAGGAGTTGGTAACCCGGCATCCGGGCGGCACATCCGGGGAAATGATGACAATTTACTCGGTGGTGGAAACTCTATGTGAGAACCTGCCCAAGGTAAAGAGGGTTCAATTCCTGGTGGAAGGAAAACCCAGGGAGACCCTGGCCGGACATCTGTTCATAGGGGCTGCTGTTGCCCCGGAGCCTGGCCTCTCCAAGAGGGATGCCTGGCAAAAACCTTAAGTGAAGCCCTGCGGGACTCAGGATACTGGCACTGCTTGTAATTTTGGTGAGCAATGGCGAAAAATGCAGCTTTGCAGAATGCATGAGCTTGAAGATGGATGCATTTTCAGGGAAACACAGTCTTTTCTTTTTTGGTCAGGCATAGGCAGCAAAGGCCTTCCTGAGCTTTTGCGGGCCTTAATCCATAAGGAGCCCCGGGAGTAAGCTTCATCCATCGGCGTATGGACGGGAAATCTCTATGTCAAGAAGACTTCATCGAGTGCGAAACATCGGGATCATTGCTCACATAGATGCGGGCAAGACCACTGTTACCGAGCGCATGCTTTACTACACGGGTAAATCCTACAAGATGGGCGAGGTGGACGAGGGCACGGCAGTCATGGACTGGATGCCCCAAGAACAGGAGCGGGGCATAACCATCACCGCGGCTGTGACCACCTGCGAGTGGAGAGGTCACGAAATCCACATCGTGGACACCCCGGGCCACGTGGACTTCACCATAGAGGTGGAGAGAAGCCTGCGCGTCTTGGACGGAGCGGTTGTTGTGTTTTCGGCCGTAGAAGGTGTGGAACCCCAGTCGGAAACCGTCTGGCATCAGTCAGACAAGTATCACATTCCCAGGTTGGTGTTTGTGAACAAGATGGACAGAATAGGGGCCAGCTTCCAGACCACGGTGGAGATGATGAAAAAGAAACTGGGGTGTCGGCCCATACTTCTTCAGATTCCCTGGGGTAAGGAGGGAGATTTCAAAGGAGTCATAGACCTGGTGCGCATGGTGGGGATCAGGTGGAACGAGGAGACGCTGGGGGCAACATTCGAGGAGGTGGACATACCCCAAGACATAAGATCCAGGGCTGAGAAGGCCCGCGAGGAAATGATAGAGCTTCTGGCTGACCGGGATGACACCATAGCCGAGCTTTACCTGGCCGGGGAGCCTGTGGGGGAGGATCTCCTTCGGAAAGAGATCAGAAGATCCACCCTGTCTTTTGATCTGGTGCCGGTGCTTTGCGGGTCGGCCTTGAAGAACAAGGGGGTGCAACCCCTCTTGGACGGAATCGTGGATTACCTGCCCTCCCCTCTGGACATTCCGCCTGTCAAAGGAAGAGTGCCCGGCACGGAGAACTGGGAGGAACGCCCAGCAGATGACAAGGCTCCTTTGTCGGCCTTGGCCTTCAAGGTGGCCATGGATCAAGGTCGCAAGATGGTTTTTCTGAGGATCTACTCAGGCACTCTCCAAAGCGGCCAGGAAGTGCTCAATGCCACCCGTGGCAAGCGTGAAAAGGCAGCCAGGCTGCTACAGATGCATGCCAACAAGAGAGAGAGGATAGATCTGGCCGGAGCAGGGAGTCTGGTTGCAGCCATGGGGCTCAAGGACACGGTCACTGGAGACACCCTCTGTGACGAGCAACATCCCATTCTTTTGGAAAGCATGGAATTCTACGAGCCAGTGATTTCAGTGGCCGTGGAGGCTCGCACCCGGGCCGACCAGGAGAAGCTGGCCTTTGCATTGGGAAAGCTGGCAGAAGAAGACCCCACCTTCAGGGTGAAAGAGGATCCTGAGACCGGACAGACCATCATCTCGGGAATGGGCGAGTTGCACCTGGAGGTGTTGGTTGAGAGAATGCGCCAGGAGTACAATGTGCAAGCCAATGTGGGAAAACCCCAGGTGGTATATAGGGAGACCGTACAAGGAAGTGGAGCAGGAGAGGGTCGTTTCGAGAGGGAGATTCAAGGCTCTTTGCATAAAGCCCATGTAAAAGTGAGGGTGGAACCCCTTGGAAGGGGTGAGGGTAACCGGATAACATTTGAACTGCCACCAGAACAACTTCCCGATGCTTTTCGCCAGGCTGTGGAACAGGGGATCAGGGAAGCTTTGGAAGGAGGTGTAAGTAAAGGTTATCCGGTGGTGGATGTGCATGCAAAGGTTCTGGAGGCCTCCTTCCAGGAAGGACTGGGGAGCGAGCTGGCCTTCAAGGTGGCTGCCTCCATGGCCTTTCAGAGCGCCTGCGAGGCAGCAGAGCCGCTTTTGCTTGAGCCTACCATGCGCCTGGATGTCATGGTACCTCCGGAATTCCTGGGAGATGTTTTGGGAGACCTCCACGCCAGGGGAGGTAAGGTGGAGGGCATAGAACAAAGAGGTGTGATACAGGCCATCAATGCCCTGGTCCCTCTGAAGCGAACCTTTGGCTATTCCACCACCCTCAGGTCCCTCACCCAGGGCCGGGGGACCTTCAGCATGCAGTTTTCCCATTATGACAGGGCGGAGCGAAGCGGAACTTGAAACAAGCATGCTGTTTCAACATTGAGCGCCTCGATCCACCCCCTGGTAGCGTGGGAAACCAGATCTGGGTCATTTGCCTGCCAATGTCGCCAATCCCTTGAGATCTAGCTGATTGGCCAGAGGTTTCAGGTCATCCTTGGCCGTAGCTCCGTCCAGATCCAGGATCAGAAGGAAGCGTTCCTTTACCAGCACCATTAGGGTGGCGGTCTCTGACTCCTTTTCAAAGAGCTCCACACCCGGGAACCCTCCCACCGTGACTGCCTTGGCCGGGTTTGGTCCCTTGGCATCCACCTCGGCCTTCAGATCCTCGTAATCCTCATAGGCCTGGGGCACCCCTGCCCCGTCTATGAGGGTCACCTCCAGACCCTTGTCTCCCTGGGCGTAGGAACGGAATGCCAGGGTATAGGAGCCCTGGCCGCTCTTCATGGTCTGACCCTCTGCAGGCCCCTCTGCCTTCCAGCCCTGAAGCTCCTTCAAGAAGGGGATAAGCTTCTCCACCGCCACAGGTTGCACGGAAGCCTTGGGCTTATCCTGGGATACGGCAGGCCCCTGCAATCCCAATTCCATGATCACCAAAAGACCCATTGTGGCCAGGAACAACCTTCTGCCCATGAGTTACCTCCCATTTTCTTGTTTGATAATTCTGGACATCTAGTGCTACATTCTATCCAAAAAAACTCCCAGCGGCCAGCCCGGGGGGTTAGCTTCCCAAGATCCGCTCTATGGATTCATATAAAGGCTGTTGCAAGACCCCTCGTTCGGTCACTATGGCTGTTATGAGCCTGGCCGGGGTAATGTCAAAAGCCGGATAACGGGCTGAGACCCCTTCTGGAGCCAATCTCATTTCTCCCAGCAAGAGAACCTCCTGCGGGTCTCTTTCCTCTATGGGTATGTTACGGCCGTTTTCCAATTCCCAATCCAAGCTGGACAAGGGAGCTGCCACATAGAAAGGAATTCCATGTTCCCTGGCCAGGACCGCCAGGCTGTAAGTGCCGATCTTATTTGCCACATCCCCATTTCTGGCTATTCTGTCTGCCCCCACGATCACAAGATCCACCTCTCCCACACTCATGAGGTGCCCTGCCATGTTATCAGTTATTACGGTCACCGGAATCTGGTCTTTTTGAAGTTCCCAGGCCGTCAGCCGTGCCCCCTGCAAGAAGGGCCTGGTCTCGTCAGCCAATACGGAGATATTCTTCCCCCTTCTGTGAGCCGATCTGACCACCCCTAAGGCTGTGCCATATCCTCCTGTGGCCAAGGCCCCTGCATTGCAGTGTGTCAATATCCTGGCCCCCTCGGGCACAAGCTCTGCGCCCGCCTCCCCCATGGAGAAATTGGCCATCACATCCTCAACCCAGATCTTCTTGGCCTCGTGGAGCAGGGCCTTCCTGATCTCATCCGGTGTGGCCTTGCCAAGACTTCTTGCAGCCTCAAAACACCTCCTGAGAGCCCATCCTAGATTCACCGCCGTGGGTCTCGTCTCTAAAAGCTGCCTGGCCTTTGGCTCCAGAAGCTCCAGAAGCTCTGCACCTGTTGGAGCACTCAGGCTGCGGGCTGCCAAGGCCAGACCCATGGCGGCTGCTATCCCTATGGCAGGAGCCCCCCGCACAGCCAGCTCCTTTATGGCCTGCGCCACCTGCTCAGAGCTCTTCAATTCCATATAGATCTCGCGGCCTGGCAGCAGCCTTTGGTCCAGAAGCACAAGGCGGTCTTCGCGCCAGTCCAGGGTTCTAAAATGGGGTGAAAGATATTGTTCTATGGGCTTCAGCATGGGATCCGTGAACATGGCAACTTTCCTCATTCGCCCTTGAGTTTTTGCTCCAGGAGTCTTTGAGCCAACTTGGGGTCCGCCTGCCCTTGGGTTTTGCGCATGACCTGGCCCATGAAAAACGCCAATAACTTGCTCTTGCCCTGGCGAAAAGCCTCAACCTCTTTTGGGTGCTCCCTTAGAATCTCTTCTATGACAGAGTAGAGGGACCCCTGGTCTGAGACAGTGGCCCAACCCTTTTCCATCAAGACTTCCTCAGGGGTCTTACCCGTCATGTACATCTCCTCGAAAAGGCTTTGGGCTATGCGTCTGCTGATACTACCCTGCTCCAGAAGGCCCAGCATTCTGGCCAGTTGCTGTGGCTGAACAGGGCATTCCTGGATGGATCGGCCATCGCGGTTCAGAAGTCCCAGAACTTCTCCGCTGATCCAATTGGCCACCTGTCGGGGATCATGGAACTCCTTGACACATGCCTCGAAGTAATCTGCCAGTGCTCGGGAGCTGGTAAGGAGTTCTGCATCGTAGGGCCTAAGGCCGTATTGAAGCACGAACCTCTTCCTCTTGGCAGCCGGAAGCTCGGGAAGTTCTTGCCGCAGCTTTTCCAGCCATTGCTCATGAATTTCCACTGGGACCAGATCAGGATCTGGAAAGTATCGGTAGTCATGAGCCTCTTCCTTGCCCCTCATGGAAAAGGTGATCTGTCTGTGTTCGTCCCAAAGACGGGTTTCCTGGATGACCTTGCCTCCTTCCTCCAGAATCCCTATCTGCCTTTGGATCTCATAAGATATGGCCCGCTGCACGTTCCTGAAGGAGTTCATATTCTTGAGTTCTGTTCGGGTGCCCAGTTCCCCCTGCCCCAAGGGCCGCACAGAGACATTGGCGTCGCATCGGAAACTGCCCTCCTCCATGTTTCCATCACAGATCTCCAGGTAAACCAGAATCTCCCTCAATTCCTTGAGATAGGCCACGGCTTCTTCAGGGCTCCTCATGTCGGGCTCCGAGACTATCTCCAGCAGGGGTACGCCGGTGCGGTTGAAATCCACATAGCTCAAAGGCCTGGTCTCGTCGTGGACCAGCTTGCCTGCGTCCTCCTCCATGTGGATTCTGGTGATGCCGATTCTCTTGGTAATCTCTTCTCCCAGAGGGATTTCAAGATAACCGGCTGAGGCCAAGGGGGATTCGTATTGAGAGATCTGATAACCTTTGGGTAAATCAGGATAAAAGTAGTTTTTTCGGGCAAAAACACTTTGGGAGGCAATCCTGCAATGAGTGGCCAAGGCCAGCTTCAGGGCAAATTCCACCACCTGTTTGTTGAGCACTGGCAAGACCCCAGGCATGCCCAGACACACGGGGCAAGTATGGGTATTGGGATCGGCTCCAAAGGAAGCCGAGCAGCCGCAGAAAATCTTGCTTTTTGTACGAAGCTGCGCATGCACCTCAAGGCCGATAACCGGTTGGTATTTCATCATTGGGACCTCCTGGCCTCACCCCCATTTTTCAAAGTTGTGCTCTGCTCAGATGATAACCAGCAGCCTGCTCAAAACCATAGGCCACCTGTAAAACGCGCTCCTCTTGAAAATGAGCGCCTATTATTTGAAGCCCTATGGGAAGCCCTTTGCGGTCTAGACCGCAGGGCAGACTCAATGCTGGGAGCCCGGCCAGATTTACAGGAATGGTAAAATAATCACTAAGATACATCTGAATGGGGTCCTGCAGTTTTTCTCCCAGCCTAAATGCCGTGGTGGGGGCCGTGGGGCTGATTATCACATCGCAAAGCTCGAAGGCCCGGCGGAAGTCCTCCATCAGCAGGGTACGAACCTGACAGGCTTTGAGATAGTATGCCTCATAGTAGCCGGCTGAAAGGGCGTAGGTTCCCAGCATAATTCTTCGCTTGACTTCCTTTCCGAAGCCCCTGGAACGGCTGCACCGATACATCTCCAGAAGCCCACCTTCTTCTCCGCAGCGAAAACCATACTTCACTCCATCGTATCGTGCCAGGTTGGAGCTGGCCTCAGCCGGAGCCACCAGATAATAGGCAGCAAGGGCGTGGCCCAGACGGGGAATTGTCACGGGCACGAGCCGAGCTCCCAAAGTTTCCAGCAACTCAAGGGATCTCCGTACAGCTTCCAAAACATCGGGCTCAACTCCTTGCTCCTCTTGTAGGTAGCCCACGCGAAGGTCCTTCAATTCACCCTTGAGCCCTTGGGCATAGTCTTGCGGGGGCATGGGAACAGAGGTGGAATCCCTGGGGTCGTGGCCCACTATGGCACTCAGCAAAAGGGCGCAGTCTTTCACATCCTTTGTCATGGGCCCAATCTGATCCAAGGATGAGGCAAAGGCCACCAGTCCGTACCTGGATACCCTTCCATATGTGGGCTTCATTCCCACTATGCCGCAGCATGCTGCTGGTTGTCGAATGGACCCCCCCGTGTCCGATCCTAAAGCTCCGAGGCACTCTTGTGCGGCCACGGCCGCAGCAGAGCCACCGCTGGAGCCTCCTGGGATTCTCTCAAGATCCCAGGGATTTCGGGTAGGACCAAAGGCACTGTGCTCCGTGGAGGAGCCCATGGCAAACTCATCCATGTTGGTCTTACCCAAGAAAACAGCTCCCTCTTTCCTGAGCCGTTCCACCACCGTGGCGTCATAGGGGGGCACGAAATTTTCCAGAATCCTGGAGCCGCAGGTGGTAGGTAAGTCCCTGGTGCAAAGCACATCTTTCAGCGCAAGGGGAATACCCAGCAAGGGGGTTCGCTCCCCGGAATTCAGTCTGCGGTCAGCTTCCCTGGCCTGGTCCAGAGCTCTTTCTCCTGCCAGAGCCAGAAAGGCCCTTACCTTCTCCTCCACCGAGGAGATTCTCTCCAGAAGGGATCTGGTCAGCTCCAGGGAAGTGATCTCCCTCTGGTCCAAGAGGCGTCTGGCATGCCATATGGTGAGTTCCCAAAGTTCCATTGGTGCCTCTCTAGATGCTCAAAGTCTTGTTTCACCCTGGGCAAAGCCCATGCCCCACAGGGTCCTCATTGATGATGTACAAGTGTACCGGCCTTATGTGTTGTACAAACCCTGAAACCCATGGATCAAAGCGCCCGAGCCTGAATTCTTCCACGAGAAAGCCTGGAGGAGTTGGATGGGGAGTTCAGCAGGCTCATTCGATGACCCTTGGGACTTGGAATGTGTTCCCAAAACGCCTGGGAGCGTTGGCCAACACTTCTTTGGGCTCCATGGAGGGCAGGATCCTGTCCTCTCTGAACACGTTGAAAAGCTCCATGGCGTGAGTGGTGGGCTTTATGCCCTGGGTTGAGACCTGTCTCAGTTGTTCCATGTACGTCAAAATGGAATCCAGCTCTCTTGTAAGCTGCTCCAATTCCTCCTGGCTAAAGCTCAAGCGGGCCAATTCAGCCACATGTTCCACTTCCTGCTTGCTCAATCCCATATCAAGGCCCCTTTCCATTTTTCCCCGTGGGCATCTGAAACCCTCTTGACAAGAGCGTCTACTCTTGACTTGCCCTGAGCCTCCACAGCCACAAGATCCCTGTCAGAGCTGGGCCTACCCATGAGTTCCAGGAGCACTGCCTTGCCCCCTGCCCTCAAGCCCTCAAGATTGTAGCCCCCTTCCAAGGCCACAAGCACCCTGCCCTGGCAAACCTCCTCAGCCATCTCCAAGAGCACTCTAGCCAGCAAGCCGAATCCAGCTCCTGTGACGGCCATGCCTCCCAAGGGATCTCCCTCATATATGTCAAAGCCGGCGGAGATGATCAGCAACTGAGGTTTGAACACTTTTCCCACGGCAGCAAATATTCTTCTGTAGATGCCCACGTACTCTGAATCTCCACATCCTATCGACAAAGGCACATTGACAGTATAGCCTGTGCCTTGCCCTTTGCCTGTTTCCTGAAAGGAGCCACTTCCAGGGTAATAGGGATACTGGTGGGTGGAACCATAGAGCACCGTAGGGTCATCATAAAAGGCCCATTGGGTGCCGTTTCCATGATGAAGGTCCCAATCCAGTATCATGACGCGGGACAGTCCGTGGCGCACCTGGGCGTATCTGGCTGCCACCGCCACGTTGTTGAAAAGGCAAAACCCCATTGCCCGAGACGGCTCGGCATGGTGCCCGGGAGGCCTTATCATGGCAAATCCATTCTTGATCTCCCCGGCCATGATCCTGTCCAATGCCTCCAAACATCCGCCTACTGCAAAAAGGGCTGCCTCATAGGAACGGGCAGAGGTCTGGGTATCCGGGTCCAATGAAGTCCTGGGGCGCCCGGCCGTAGAGGCCACCCTTTCTATGTACCTGGGTTCGTGGACCCTCTCCAAGTCTTCCCGAGTGGCGCTCCTAGGAGGTATTAAGATGAAGCCCCCACCCAGATCAGGCTCTTGCAGCATCTCATACAAGGTCTTGAGGCGATCCGGGCTCTCAGGATGATAGGGCCCTGGATCGTGCTCCAAAAAAAGAGGATCTTTGACAACGCCTGTCTTGGCACTCACGGTCACCTCCCCTGGGAAACTCCACACACCCCAGCCCTAAGAGTTCTTATATCTTTTACCACAGCTGCTTGGAAATCGCGAGCCGCCATGCTCAAACTCCCCAAATCTTCCTTTTCGGTTACCAGCTCAGATGGATCTTGTCATCCATACACGATGCGTGTTGCATGGAGAAGCCTTTTTTGAAGGCCACGAGCGTTTGCCCTGCAAAACTGGATTGTCATGCCTGATCTGCTGGGATAAAACTTGAGAGGCAGCTTTTGGGAGCACCACCAGTTCCTGCTTCAGGTCACTGGAAGGGCAAACAGCCAAGGGAGGATCAAGGCCTTATGGAGACTATAACAGTTAGGTCCAAAGAGCGGATGGAGATGGTGGACATAACTCCACAGGTGGCAGAGGTGTTGGCCAGGGCAGCTCTGGGCAAAGGAGCTTGCCTTGTGTACGTCCCCCATACCACTGCGGCCGTGACAGTAAACGAGGGAGCAGACCCAGATGTGTGCCGAGACATTCTGGAGAGCTTATCCAGGCTGGTGCCCCGCAAGGGAGGATACCACCATGGGGAAGGCAATTCAGATTCCCATATTCTTACAAGCCTGGTGGGCTCCTCCCAACTCATTCCGGTGGAGGCGGGCAAGCTGGTTCTGGGGACCTGGCAAAAGATATTTTTGTGCGAGTTTGACGGGCCCAGGACCAGAAATGTCTGGGTGCAGCTCCTTGGAGTTTCTTGAGCTCAAGCTTCAAGAGCACAAAAGCCTCATTGGAGGGTGCTTGCTGGTCTGATTCTCCAGGCCCCAAGGCTTTGGGGTAAGGTGCTTGGAGACCCTCCTAGTGCCTTTTTTCCTGCTTTTGGGGATCGGCCTGGCTTTCTGTTGCAGTACCTCTGGGGAGCCCCTTGAGGCCGTATAGCTCCAGCAGGCGGTTTATATCAGTGGTTCTTAGGTCCAAGCCTCCACCCGAGACTGGGATCAGCAAAATGGGTTTGTTTTGTAAGTTTTCGGCCACCTTCAATTTCAGCAGGGTTTCTCCTCCCTTGCCGGCAAGGGCCTTGGTCATCTCTTCCAAACCCCTGGCTTCTGCCTCTGCTTCTGCCCGGATGGCCTTGGCCAACATCTGCTGTTTGTCGTAGTAAGCATCGGCCTCTATCTTGGCTTGAAGGTAATCTCCGTCAGCCTTGGCCACCATCTGATTCACCTTTCCTATGGCCTCTTGGAGCTTCTGAAGCCATTCCTCCTGGGCGGCTCTGGTCTCGCTTTTTGCCTTCTCCGCCAGCTGGTCTGCTACCTTTCTGTCTTCTATGGCCTTCTCATAAGCGGGATTAAATCGATAGTCCTTTGTCAGGACATTTTCTACTATTATGCCGTATGGATTCAGGATATGGTTCAGAACCTCTTTGGCTTGTGCAGCCTTCTTGGCACGTTCCTCTGCAACATAGAGTTGTTCGGTCCTTAGCTCCCCGAATATGTCCCTGGGAGAGCTGCGTGTCACTGTGCGCACAAGACTCTCTCTGAGTTCCTCGTCGCTTCTGGCCACAAAGGCCAGAATGTGAGGGGCCATGGCCGGATTAATGCGGTAGGAGATGATCACATCCAGGCTCAGATCATTGCCATCTATGGTCTTAAAAAGCAGGTCATCACGTCCCTCTCTGTCTCCTCTTCCAGGCTGAAGGGTCATCTCCAACACCTGGATCTTAGTATCAAATGTGTGCCAGTCGTTAATGAAAGGAACGAACCAGTAAGTGGCCCCTGGTTCGTAAGCGCGTTGTTCAACCCCCGGACTCCTGAGAATACCCAGCTTTATGGTGCGAACGCCCACCTCTGTGGGGCCAGTAGAGTAGGGATAGCATCCCGTAAGTGCAAACAAGAGGGGCATGCACAACACAGTGAGTTTTCTCCAAGGGGATCTCATGCTTCCTCCTCAACAAAGGCCTACAGGAAATAAAAGGCCCAAATCCAGTTTTCTCATCGGCCTTGCAACTCAAAATTCCTCATGGTTTGTCCCAGGTTCAGAGGATTCAAACCCCCTTGCCCATCAGAGGGCAGTATCAGCACCTGCAGTCCCTTGTATGCTTCTGCCATCTGGAGCCCCACCAGTATATCTGCCCCGGGTCCTCCAAGAGCCTTGTTCTTCAGAGCAGTTCGGTCAGCCTCCGCCAAGCTCACAAGCAAGTCCCCCTCTGCCTTGCGGGTACGGCTGTAAAGATCCGCCTCGGCCTTCTTTCTCACAGCATAGGCCTCTCCTTCCTGGAGCTTCACTCCCACTGCAGCCCTGCCCTCCTCCACGGTCTTGCTGAGCTTGGCCATCTCGGCAGAAGCCCTGGCCTCGGCCTGGTTCTTGAAAACCAGCTGGTCTTTGAGCTTTTTCTCCTCTATGTTTTTCTGTATCTCCTCGCTGTACTGGAAATAACGGACCAAAACATGCTCCACCACCAAACCCTTGGGCCGCAATTCCTGGTTCATTATTTCCCTGGCCTGATGGACCTTTTTGACCCTCAAGGGGCTGTTGTAAAACTCCTCTGTGGTGAGCTCCCCCAAGGTCTGCTTGAGAATGGCCTCTGCCCTTGGAACTATGCCGTTGTCTTCAAATAGACGCCCAGGGCCCAAAGTCACGAAAACCTGATAAGGATCCACTATACGGTAGAGCACCGAAGCATCCACCTCCACGAAAAAGCCATCCGAGGTCTGGATGTAGGCTGCTCTTTCATGGCGGGCGAACTGGGAGCGGGTTATGGGGTTGTTGCTAAGCTCCAAAACCTGGATGGACTTGGGGAACTTGTGAATCTTTTCAAAGGGTTCTGGAAGCACGAACCGGTAGCCTGTCTGGTAAGGCTTTTTTTGAATACCCCTGTGGAGGCCGATCATGACCTGTTTGATGCCAAACTCGTCCGGGCCTATGTAGGTTAGGCACGAGGCATAGCCTACCAGGCAGGCCAGAAGTACCACTATCAAAAACAGAATCAGTTTTCTCACCCCAAAAGCCCCAGAAGAAACTCCTGTTGAGGCAGGGGGGCTTGGGTTTGCTGTTTTGCTCATCTGCATCCCCCTTTTTTTGGAGAGGTTGAAGGTTTTCGTCCAGGATAGTGAAGGGAAATGAAGTGGTTGTCAATCCCAGTCTTGGCGAAGCTTTGAGATTTGCATTTGAGAGTCTTACAGCCCGGTGACTTGAGCCTGCCAAAAGCTGGGCATGCGGTTGACTGGCCTAGGGGGATTTGCTAAGTTTGGGAAAGGCCCATGGGGATGTAGCTCAGCGGGAGAGCATTGCCTTCGCAAGGCAGGGGTCGGGGGTTCAAATCCCCTCATCTCCACCAGAGACTATTCGGCTTCAGGCGGGTGTGGCTCAGATCCGTGAGAATTAGGCCCGCCTGATTCTTCTACCCCGGACCACGCCGTGGCCAGAGAATCCAAAATACAAAGGAATACCAGCGAAACCCAGGTGGAGGTGAAGCTGTGCCTGGAAGGCACAGGGAAGTCGCAGATCTCCACAGGAATAAGCTTCCTGGACCATATGCTGGAGCAATTGGCCCGCCACGGTTGGTTTGATTTGGAAGTGTGCGCCAGGGGGGATCTAAAGGTAGATTTCCATCACACCGTGGAGGATGTGGGGATCTGCCTTGGAAAAGCCATAAAGGAGGCCCTGGGAGGCGGGGCTGGCATCCGGCGTTTCGCCCACGTGCAGGTGCCCATGGATGAGAGCCTTGTGGGGGTCTCCATGGATCTCAGCGGGAGGCCCTATCTGGTTTGTCGCCTGCCCAGGAGAATGGAACGGGCAGGGGATTTCTCTGTGGGGCTTCTGGAGGAGTTTTTCAGGGCCCTTAGCGTGCACGGGGGGATAACTCTGCACATAGATTTTCTCCG
Source organism: bacterium (assembly GCA_037481695.1). Lineage (NCBI taxonomy): Bacteria > bacterium. Next base: position 218,275 of record JBBFLE010000006.1, read on the forward strand.
GGGCAAGGACCCGCACCATTTGATGGAGGCGACCTTCAAGGCCTTTGGTAGGGCCCTTGCAGAAGCCGTAGCCCTGGAGCCCAGGAGCCAAGGGGTGCCTTCCACCAAGGGAGTCGTGGATTGAAGTGTCGAAGGGAGAGAGCAATGAAATCGGGGCGCAAGTGGAGGGGCTTGTTGGTGGTTTTCATGGGCCTTGGCCTGGTTGTGGGGTGTTCGGGGCCCGAGAGGTTCACGACTTACTCTCATCCGGCTCTGTCGGCAGCTCGCACAGACAAGATGGCAGTGATGCCATTCTTCAAGGGCCGCCATCCCAGCCAGATGGGGCAGGCTTTGCAATGTCCCCTGTGTAAGCTCTGGTTCGATCCGGCCAATGTTGTACAAGGCTCGGAAGAAACCCTGACTCGTATGGCCTACGAGTTCATGCTGGAGCGCTTTGGGGATAGGATGGCCTCCATGGATCACGTTATGGCCACTTACAGCGGGATATCAAGGGATGAGGAGCGGGACACTCCCCTGTCCCTAGCCAGAAGGGTGGGCCAGAGCATGGGGGTGAACGCAATACTGGTGGGCACAGTGTGGCGTTACAGGGACAGGACCGGGGGGCCGGCGGCTACCTGGAATCCAGCTTCCATTGCCTTTGACTTGTACCTGGTGGATGTTCGTACTGGAGAGACCTTATGGATGGGGAGCTTTGAAGAGACGCAGAAATCCCTGAGCGAAAACATATGGGATTGGGGGACCTTTTTCGACAGGGGTGCACGATGGCTCACTGCCAACGAGCTGGCGCGCTATGGGATGAGGGAACTGTTGAAGCAGTTGCCTTTGTAACGGGCAACAGGATCCTTCTGTGATGCTGGTGATTCCTGCTGTGGACCTCTTGGGAGGACAGGCCGTGCGGCTCTTGCAAGGGGATCCGCAAAAAAAAACTGTCTTCTCCTCAGATCCCTTATTAGTCCTCAAGCGGTGGGTGGAACTTGGTGCTGCCAGGGTGCATGTGGTGGATCTTGATGGATCTTGGGCTGGGAGACCCAGGAACAAGGAGCTCATCCAGCTCATGGTAAGAGAGGCTGGAGTGCCTTTGCAACTGGGGGGAGGCATAAGGGATCTGAAAACCGCCGGAGCCTATCTGGAGGCGGGAGTGGACAGGATCGTCCTGGGCACCGCGGCTGTGGAGAACCCAAAGTTGGTACGGGAAGCCTGTGGGCTGTGGCCCGGTCGTGTGGCTGTGGCCATTGATGCAAGGCAGGGGCGTGTTACGGTGCGTGGTTGGACCGTAAACACTCCATGGGATCCACTGAAGTTGGCCCTGGCTTTGCAAGAGGTGGGGGTGTCGGCCTTTATTTACACTGACGTAAACAGAGACGGCATGAGGGAGGGTCTGAATTTAGAGGCGGTGGTGGAGCTGGCAAGAGGGGTGAAGGTTCCTGTGATAGCCTCAGGAGGGGTGGGATCTTTGGAGGACATAAGAAGGGTGGCCGCAGTTGCCAAAGAGGGGATAGAAGGAGTCATCGTGGGAAGGGCGCTCTACGAAGGAGCCCTGGACTTGAGGGAGGCCATAAGGGTGGCCGGGGAGGTCGGCTGAGCCGTGGCCGGGTCATGGACAGAACTGGTTCGTTTCGGAAAAGACGGGCTCGTGCCTGCAGTTGTGCAGGAGCTAGGTACCAAGCGTGTATTGATGTTGGGATACATGAATAAAGAGGCTTTGGAGCTTACGGTTTCCAGGAAAAGAGTGTACTTTTGGAGCCGATCCAGGGGGGAGCTTTGGTGCAAGGGGGAGAGTTCCGGTCACGTGCAGAGGCTGGTGGAGATAAGGCTGGATTGCGATGGCGATGCTATACTGGTGATGGTGGAACAGGAAGTGGGGGCTTGCCACACAGGACACGAGAGCTGTTTTTTCAGGGCACTGGAAGGGCAGAGCTGGGTGGAGGTGGATCCCTTGGTTTTTGACCCAAAAGAGGTGTACGGAAAAAGCAAATAAGTATTGACTCCAGCTGTTTGAAAGATCTATTCTATTAGTTTAAAATCGATATCAGAAAGGGGCGGCTCATGGGCCTGAGCGACCGGATTCACCAGGAGATGCTCATTGCCACAAAGAGCCGGGACAAGGAGAGGCTCTCGGCTTTGCGGATGATACGTTCGGCTTTGCAAAACAGGCAGATAGAAAAGCGCCGAGAGCTCACAGACCAGGAGGTCCTAGAGGTCCTTTCATCGCTGGTGAAGAAAAGCAAAGAATCCATAGAGCAGTTCGAAAAAGGCAACCGTGGGGACCTGGTGGAAAAAGAGCAAAGGGAACTACAGGTTATACTTTCCTTTATGCCGAAGCAGATGAGTCAGGAGGAGCTCAGATCCGAGCTGAAGAAGATAATAGATGACTTGGGAGCCAGGGGCCCCAAGGATATGGGAATGGTGATGAAGTCGGCCATGGAAAAACTCAAGGGAAGGGTAGATGGAAAAGTTGTGAACCAACTGGTCAAGGAGCTGCTATCCTGAGGTTTTGATGGCTTGGCTTGGGTAAGGGTGGCACATGAAAGTCTGATGGGGAGGCCTTAGAAGAAGGAATATGATTTGGCCTCCAGGTTGGAGGAGGCAGCAGAAGGCGGCCTTTGGAATTCTGTGGGTGGGGTCTTTGGTCCCCGGGCAGGCAATGATCTAGGCGGGCCCGACGGGCTCAGGAGGTGGGTTTTGGCAGGAGGGCCCATCCCAGAAGAGATAATCACCGAAGTCTTGAGTCGCTGTAATATAGCGGATGTGGTGGGGGAGTATTTGCAACTCCGCAAGGTGGGCAACGGTTACCAGGCCCTTTGCCCTTTTCACTCGGACGCCAAGCCCTCTTTTTATGTCAATGAGTCCAAGGGGTTTTTCCACTGTTTTGGGTGCGGCGCAGGAGGCAATGTCTTTCACTTTCTCATGAGGGCCAGAGGCATGTCCTTTCCTGAGGCCGTGCGTGCAGTGGCCTCTCGGGTGGGAGTTCGGGTTCCTGAAAGAGAGCTTTCTCAGGAGGAAAAAGAGCTACGCCGGGAGAGAAACCTCTTGCTGGATGTAAACAGGGAGGCAGCAGGTTTTTTCAGGGCCCAACTCTTGGGTTCTCAGGGGGTTAAGGCAAGGGCTTATCTGGAGCAAAGGGGTATTTCGTCTCAGACGCAAGAGCTTTTTGCTCTGGGATGGGCTCCTGTGGGATGGAGGGGACTTCTAGAGCACCTGAAGCCCAAGGGCGAGCAGTTTGTCAAGAAGGCTCATACCCTGGGGCTCTTGGTGGAGGGAAAGGATGGGTCCTTGTACGACAGGTTCAGGGGCAGGATCGTTTTCCCTATTCAGGAAGAAGACGGTTCTGTGGTGGGTTTTGGGGCCAGGGCCTTGGGCTCTGAAGAACCCAAGTACCTCAACAGCCCCGAATCGCCCCTTTTTTCCAAGGGCAGGTGTCTCTATGGACTCCAGATGGCAAGGCCAGTGATCAGGCAGAGGGATGAGGCCATCTTGGTGGAAGGTTACATGGACCTCTTGGCCATTTATCAGGCAGGGATTAGCAATGCTGTTGCCACCCTGGGGACCTCTTTGACCCGTGAACACCTCATGAGACTCAGGCGCTACAGCGCAAATCTGATTTGTGTGTTCGACGGGGATGAGGCCGGGGAAAGGGCCACCATGAGAGCAGTGGATCTTTGCCTGGAGATGGGGGTGTGGGGCAAGGTCTTGAGACTTCCGCCGGATGAGGATCCTGACTCTTATGTCAAGAAGAAGGGGAAGGAGGGTTTTCTGAGGGCCTTGGAGGGGGCTGTGTCCTTGATGGATTTCTTGGTTACAAAAACCCAGGCTCGTTATTCCGGCAAGGGCATAGAAGGCAAGAAAAAGGCCCTGGCAGAGCTTATACCTAGACTCAGGCGATTGAAGGATCCCATCCTGAGGGATCATTACATTGCTTTTGTGGCCAATGCACTGGGGGTTTCAGAGCTCAGAGTGGAAGAGCTTCTGAGAGAAGATGGAGGCATTCGGGCTGGTAACACTTTGGAACCTATGAGTTCTTGGGAAAAATTCCCTACCTCCGAGAAGCTCCTGGTGCAATGTCTGCTCTCTGATCCCTCTTTGGCTAAAGGCCTGGATCAGGTTATTCTAAAAGAGATGCAAAATGATCAACTCAGGGAACTGGCCAGGCTCATATGGGAGAGGGTGGAGCGCAAGGGAGTTCCCGGAGACTCTTCTGAGCTTTTCTCCTGTCTTGAGAGCAGCCAAGCCGGGGAACTCCTGGCACAGCTCATATCAGGACTGGAAGAGGTGGGGGAGAATCCCCAACGGGTATGCCAGGATTGTCTCAAAGATCTTAGAAGAAGATCCCTGGACAGGCAGATAAAGGACCTGGCCGGAATGATAAGCCGAGCAAGGCAATCTAGCGACAGCCACAAGCTCACCGAGCTAGAAGGGCGAAGAGCCAGACTGGTCTTGGAGAAGAAGCGCTTGGGGCTGTCGGCCTGATCGGCCTTCACATTGGAGGTGTGGGGTTCATGGGAAAAAAACCCCCTTTTGAAGAGATGGATCCTTTGATGATGGATTTTTCCAAGGCAAAGGGCTATGGACCTGTTGAGGATGTCAACGGGGTCCTGAATTCGGACATTCTTACCTCAGAACATTACGATGACGTCATGGGGATGTTTGGGGACATAGACCTGGAGGTCTCCGATGTCATAAAGAAAGCCGAAGTGGCCCATGAGGCCGCTCCACTGTTGGAAAACGAAAGCCTCCTGCCTGAGGAAGATGAGGATCTATTGGGCAAGACCAATGATCCGGTAAAACTTTACCTCAGGGAGATGGGGGCTGTTTCCCTGTTGACCCGCGAGGGAGAAGTACAGATTGCCAAGCGGATCGAGAGAGGCCTCAAAAAGGTGGCTCAGGTTGTGTGTCACTCTCCTCTTGCCATCCGGGAAATCCTGGATTTGGGAGAGCAGTTGCGCAAGGGAAGAATAAAGGTCAAGGATGTGATCAAGGATCTGGAAGATGAAGATATTTACATGGTGGAAGACGTGCATCTTCGTCGGATCCTTGAGATAATAGATCGCATTGGGGAGCTCAACGGGCAGATGCGCGCCTTGAAAGAGCAAAATCTGTCTAATCAGGAAATGATAAAAAAGGCTCAGGAGATCTCCGAGAATCTCCAAGAAGCCATAAGAGAGCTGAACCTCAATGCTCGACAGGTGGATACAATAGTTAGAAAATTAAAGGAGCTTGTGGATAGGGTGGAGGCCGCAGAGGCGGTAGTGCGCAGATGTGAAGAGGAGTTGGGCATGCCCCTCAAGGAGCTGCGCCGTTTTATGAGGAGGGTTAAGAAGGGGGGAAAGGAGCTGGAAAAGCTGGCCTTTGAGGTAGGCATGCCTCCTTCCAGATTGTTGCTCCTGGAACAGGAGTTGCGGGAAGCTGTTCAGGAGCTGAGGAAAGTAGAAGCAGAAGCCCAAATGAGCCCTCAACGCCTCAAACGGGATCTCAAGCGTGTCCTGGAGGGTGAGGCAGAAGCCTCCACAGCCAAAAGGGAGCTGGTAGAGGCGAATCTAAGACTCGTCATAAGCATTGCCAAAAAATATACGAATAGAGGACTTCAGTTTCTGGACCTGATCCAGGAAGGCAATATAGGCCTGATGAAGGCAGTAGACAAGTTCGAGTACCAAAGGGGTTACAAGTTCAGCACATACGCAACCTGGTGGATAAGACAGGCCATCACCAGGGCCATTGCAGATCAGGCCAGGACCATACGAATCCCGGTGCACATGATAGAGACCATAAACAAGCTGATCCGTACATCCCGTTACCTGGTTCAGGAAATGGGCAGGGAGCCAACGCCAGAGGAAATTGCAGAGAAAATGGAGCTGCCCATTGACAAGGTTCGCAAGGTTCTCAAGATCGCCAAGGAGCCCATTTCCTTGGAAACACCCATAGGCGAGGAGGAGGACTCCCACCTGGGGGATTTCATAGAGGACAAGAAGATAGTTTCTCCTTCCGAGGCGGTGCTGCGCAGAAACCTGGCTGAGCAGACTCGCAAGGTCCTTGCCACCCTGACCCCTAGGGAGGAAAAGGTCTTGCGTATGCGCTTCGGCATTGGGGAGAAAGCAGATCATACCCTTGAAGAGGTGGGGCAAGACTTCGAGGTGACCAGAGAGAGGATTCGACAGATCGAGGCCAAGGCCTTGCGCAAGCTGAGGCATCCAAGCCGCAGCAAGAGGCTCAAGACTTTTCTGGAGAGGTGAAAGTTCTGATCCCCCTTTTCCCACCAAGGGGGTACTGCAGTAAGAGGGCCCATAGCTCAGTTGGAAGAGCCACCGGCTCATAACCGGTTGGTCCCTGGTTCGAGGCCAGGTGGGCCCACTTCAAACCATTCAGGAGGTGTACCGTGGGAGTGGCCAAGGGAAAGAAGCGCGTCTCCCCGTGCCAACCCACGGGGACCTCATGGACTCCATGCACCCGCCTTGGGTGCATTTTTTTTTTGAAGGGGAGTCAAAAGTGAGCTGCCTAGTCCGGGACGTGATGATGTGGCTCGAGGAATGCTTCCCTGCACAGAGCGCCGAGCCCTGGGATCTAGTGGGTCTTCAAGTGGGGGATCCCTCGGCGTCAGTAAAAGGAGTCCTGGTAGCTCTGGATCCGACGTATGAGGCCTTGGAGGAAGCCGCCAGGTTGGGGGCATCTCTTGTGGTGACTCATCACCCTGTTTGGCTTGGCAGCCTCAAGGCAATCCGCTGGGATGAGCCTGAGGGAAGGATAATCTGCTCAGCCATCAAAAAGGGAATACAGATTCTGTGCGTTCATACCAACCTGGACAAAGCCTGGGGCGGGCCCAACGACCTGCTGGCACAGGCCCTTGGCCTGCAGGATATCCAACCTTTGGGGGGAGGGATCGGCAGGATAGGAGTCTTGCCTCGAGAAATGGAGGTCTTGGAGCTTTGCGGGACTTTGGCTACCAGGCATCCCCAGATTAGGATTGCAGGAGCTGTGGATCTCAAGGTGAGAACTGTGGCGGTCTGCTGCGGAAGTGGTGCCTCCCTATTGGTGGAGGCCAGGCACTGCGGTGCCCAGGTGCTTGTAACCGGAGATGTGAAGTATCACGACGCACGCAGGGCCGAAGCCCTTGGAATTGCATTGGTGGATGCAAGTCACTATGGCACGGAGAAAGCCCTTGTGCCGTGGCTGGCCCAAAGGTTGAGAGAAGCTTCCTCAAAACACAATTGGGGAATATCGGTCTGGTGTTCCCAGGGGCAGCAGGATCCTTTTTGGGAACCTCTGCTTAGTAAGGGTGGGGAGGGGATTTTTTCGGGGGAGGTGTGCTTTGGAGGAACAAACCAAGAGACTGGTGGAGATCCAACAAGTGGATCTTCGCCTGGCCGAGATCCACAGGCTGAGGAATCAGCTTCCCCAAGAGATGGAAAAGCTGATGGCCCAGCTAAAGGCAGAAAGGGATCGTCTTGAGGAGGCCAGAGCAGGGCTTGAGGCTCTGAAGTCCAGGCGCAGAAGTTTGGAACGGGACTTGGAGGCAGGCGGCGAGAGAGTTCGTAAGACCCAGGCCAGGCTCTTTGAGGTCAAGACCAACAAGGAATATCAGGCCCTGCTCAAGGAAATAGAAATGGCCAAAGAAGCCAACAGTGTCCTGGAGGAACAGATCCTGATTTTGATGGAGCAGATGGATGAGGGGGCAAAGAAGCTAAAGGAGCTGGAAAAACAGGTGGCCTCGGCAGAGAGTTCCATATTGAGCCGCCAAAAGGAGATAGAGGCTCGCATTGCCAGCCTGGATTCCGAGGAGGCCAGTGCCCAGAAGGCCAGGCAAAGGGTTGCTGCGGGCATTGACCCCAACTGTATGGTTATATACGAGAGGATTGCACGCAGTCACGGAGGGGTGGGGGTGGCTAGGGTCGATGGCGGGACCTGCCAGGGATGTTTCGTGAGCATCCCTCCTCAGCTCTACAATGAGATCCTAAAAGGGGGCAGCTTGATCCAGTGTCCGTTTTGCCAGAGGTTTCTCTATCATCAGGGTATGGGTGATGAGGTACAGGAGGCCGAGGGTGGACCCTGAATGGGTAGAGGTTTTCGTGGATGGGGCATCCCGAGGGAATCCTGGGCCTGCGGGAATGGGGGTTGTATTCCGAGAGCAAGGCGGCCAGCAGATGCTGGTGCTCAGGAAATACCTGGGAGAGACTACCAACAATGTGGCAGAGTACAGAGCGCTTTTGGCCGCCCTTGAGGAGGCCGCCCGAAGAGGGCTCAGGAGGCTTAGGATTCACACCGATTCCCAGCTCATGGAAAGGCAGCTAAAGGGCGTATACAGGGTACGGCAGCCGCACCTAAAGAATCTCCACGAGCAGGCCTTGAGGGACCTCTCCAGCCTGGAGCAATACGAGATCGTGCACGTGCCCAGGGAATTGAACAAGGAAGCTGATGAAATGGCCAACAGGGCCATAGAGGAACATTTTCGAAGGTGAGGTGAGGGTTTCCAGAGAAGCTGAAGGCCAAAACCATATGTCATATTTGGATGAAGGCCGAAGCGCCCAGTGCGGCCGCCCGCTTAAGTCCCCCCAAGGGGCCGGAGGCGGGAGGAAAGTCCGAGCTCCTCAGGGCAGGGTGCTCCGTAACGCGGAGTCCCGGTGACGGGCAGGAAAGTGCCACAGAAAAGACACCGCCCGCCTGTGGCGGGTAAGGGTGAAAAGGTGAGGTAAGAGCTCACCAGTCCCTCGGGCGACCGAGGGAGCTAGGCAAACCCCACCCGGAGCAAGACCAAATAGGAGGGGCTTCCCGCTTCATGCGGGGAGAATGGGTGGCCCGCCCAACCCTCGGGTATGGTCGCTGGAGGGCCCGGGTAACCGGGCTCCTAGAGGAATGGCCGCAGCCTGTGGGAGGGAAACCTTCCACAGGAACAGAACTCGGCTTACAAGGGCGCTTCGGCCTCTCTCAAGGTCTTATCTTTTGATAGCGTGCCACGGCCCTGACATGCTCCCCTATGGTGCGGGAGAAATGGTGGGTGCCATCCTTCTTGGAAACAAAAAACAGGTAATCGGTATTGGCAGGGAAAAGAGCAGCCCGTATGGATTCCTGTCCTGGGTTGCAGATGGGGCCTGGGGGAAGCCCCCGGAAAACATAAGTGTTGTAAGGATGGGGGACCAGCAGATCGCTCTTTCTGAGGCTTCCGTTATAGTTGTCCAGGCCGTAGATCACAGAAGGATCGCTTTCCAGTTTCATTCCCATCCGAAGCCTCTTGTGAAAGACTCCAGATACCAGGGGCCTTTCATCAGGGGCTGAGGTTTCCTTTTCTATGAGAGAGGCCAGGGTGACTGCCTCAAGTATGTTCCATCCCAAATCAAGCAGCCTGGAATTGAACTCCGGGGCAAAGGCCTTCTGGAAGCGTTTGACCATGGTATGCAAGATATTTTGCTCGGTGGTCCCAGGAGGGAAAAAATATGTGTCGGGAAACAGAAATCCTTCCAGGGAGGTGACCTCAAATCCCAACAATTCAGATGCCCATGCAGGATCCCTGGCCCTTCCAAGAAAAGTCCCGGGATTCACCAAGCCCATAGCTGCCAGCTTCTCGGCCACCTGAGCCAGATTCCATCCTTCCGGAATGGTGACTCTGTACAGCTCTACTCTTCCATTGACCAGCCTATCTAGCAGATCCAGGGCGCACGTGGGGGCCTCCAGACGATAGATTCCCGCTCGGATCCGCTGGGCTTCACCTCTTAGGACCGCCAAGGCCACAAAAGCCCAAGCATTTGTTACGACACCTTCTCTCTCCAGAAGTGAGCCAATCTCCTGAAGACTCTTTCCCGAGGGAACCTCCAGTTGCCGGGGGAATGAAGATGTTGCGCAGGGCAGCAGCCAGAAGATCCAGGCCAGGTAAGCCAGTCCCATGACAACCACAAGGCCTGCCAAGGCCAGGTTGCGCATGCATGAAGGAATTCTTGGGCAAGAAAACTTTCGGATCATGAAAGCTCCTGTGCTCCTGGCTTACCTTGCCACAAAGGCCTGAGCCTTTGGATAATGTAGGGCAGCCCCAAAGAGACCCACAGCCCCAGCAGGCAGTATTGAACAAAGATAAAAGAGGGAATCTGGGGCAGGCATCTTCCTATACCCTGACTCAGCGCAGCTCCTCCAGCCCAACCCAAGAGCAGCTTCATGACCTGCCAGGACCATGGTCCTTTGGCCGAAAAATCCACCCAGCGGCTCTCCAGAAGATAACCCAAGCAAAAGCCCGAAATGCTGCCAGCCACCATAGCCTGCAAGGGATGAGTCTGACCCAGCACGCCGGCCACGGGCAAGACCACCCCTAACCAGGGCAAAACCGTGCCTTCCCATCCTTTGGGGACCCTGGATATTCTCCTGTCCAGGGCCACAAGCCCTATCAAAATAAAGCCCCCCAAGAGCCAGCCTCCCAGGATGTCAAGGGGAAAATGAAGCCCCATGTAAATTCTGGAGAGGGAAATGGCCAAGACTACCGTGGCCAGCAACACCGGTCTTTTTCTCCATGGAGCTCTTCTGCCCAGCCATCCCCAAAAGACCATGGCATTCTGGGCGTGGCCACTGGGAAAGGAGTAGCCTCCTCCAGAAGAGGCCCAAAGAACCCTGACCCGGGAAGGATCTGGCCTGGGGATCTGAAACAACTCCTTGACAAGGCTGTTGAAATAAACAGAGAAAAGAAAAACCAAAGCCAGCCTAACGCCTTGCTTCTTGTCCACACACCAATAAAAAAAGGGCACAAACAACAAAAAGAAGGCCTCGGTGCCCAAAAAAGTCGCTGTCATGGCCATCCAGTCCAGCAGGTCATTCTGAAAGGACTGACACCAAAGGATCACTTGATATCCCCAGGCATGATCACTCATGGAAGACTTCCCGCCTCGTACAAGGGCTCTCAGGCAAAACAAACTAAGACTACTTTGAAAATTCTCTATTGAAAAGGGCCCTGGCTTACCATGGCAGCATCTTGAAAACCGGCTCTGGGCCTGCTTGGCAAAAAATTCTGTTTGGGATATGATCCCCATTGTCCGCCTATGTTCGGAAAACTGGGGTAGTAATTGGGATCCCGTGAGAGAAATGAAGAGGCCTGAATGGCTGGGAGGACATGGGGCCTTGGGAAGGATGGTCCCGAATCACTGAGGGAATTTGGCCACAGGAGGTGATCATTGCCCGGATAAATGAGACGTGTTGCATGAGATGCTTGGAAGGGACCCTAGCGCACAAAGGAAGATGAGACCATGGAGACTGTTCTTTATGTAATAGGTGCAACGTGGATAGTCATGGGGACCTTCGTGGTGCTTTACACCGAGAGGGCCAGGAAATGGTGGGTGGCCATCACGGATCCCATTCCTTTCAAGGCATTGGCCTTTTGCCCCATACTGGTGGGGGTGCTTCTCATGATAGCTGCTCCCACAACCCATACTTTCTGGTTGGTGGAGGCAGTGGGGGCCCTTGCGGTGATAAAGGGACTGCTCCTGTTGCTTATTCCCAAAGAGGAACACCGAAGGTGGCTCATGAGCTGGTGGCGGGAGAGGAGTTCGGATGTAACCTGGCGCTTTTGGGGACTCTTGGGTGTGATCCTGGGAGTGTTTTTAGTGCTAAGGCTATAGCCTGGGCTAATAGGCAGCTCCCACCTGGAGCAGCTCCGGTTCATCCGGAGCCAGAGACCATATTTTGAGTGTTAATATAAGCCCCTTCAGCTCCAGCGTCCTGATTCCGCAGAGGGCCTCAGGGGCCCCAAAAATCCAAGTCCTTTTTGATTTTCCGCATCCTGGTACACGTGGAGCAGTTGCTCGCTGCAGGCTCCAGGCACATGGATGACCTTTATCACCTCCTCTAGCACCTGGAACTCTGGTATGAGGCTTCCCAGAAGGTTGGGCGAACCCAAAAAGAATTCCTCCCGGAATATGTTTCCTGGTTGGTCGGGGTAAATGGCTATGGGAACTATGCGCGCCTCCACCAAGTCATTGAAAAAATGGGTCCCGTACGACAGCTCCGGGGTGGCCCCTTTTTCTTCAAAGGCTATCTCGGCCAGGAAGAGGGTTCTGTTGATATCTTCATATCCCACCCTCACGCCCAGGTTTATGTCATTGCTTCCCCAACGGCCCGGGCCGAACAAGCCATATCTCTTGGTCTCCAGAACCCTGTTAAGCCGGCCCACAGCCCTGCCCACGGCCAGCTTCTGCTCATATGTCTGGAGCCTTCCATATGCCTTGGGATCTACGTAAACCACATATTCCACGTTGGGGATCGCCCCGTTGGAAACCCCTCGATCATTGCTGAAGAGGATTTTTTCTTCAGGCACGTCTGCGGGCAGGCGCACGCTGAAATCATTGGGTCCTATGGCCAGGGTCCTGCATTGTAGCAGGTGTAGTTTGCCCTGGTCCCAAGCGAATTCGATGTCCACAGGGTGTCCGTATGCTTCCTCCAAGCGGTGTAATATCTTCTTGAGCAGTTTGACAAAAGGGGAACGGGTGAGAAAGTTTTCAAAGGTAACGCAGCATTTCCTGGGATCCAGGGGCTGAGTCCTGAACATGGGTGGGGCCAGGTGTCCATCCTGGATGACCGAGACGGCCTCGTGGAGATCCGGGTGAGAAACCCTCGAGAAGAGCTCGGTCAAATCCAAGGTTTCCACCCTGTTTTCCCTGAGATTGAGCACATCCACCATTTTTTGGGAATACTTCCTTATCTGTTCGGTTCCGACCTCAGGTCTCAGCAAGGGATGGCTCAGGGCTATCATTCTGGGATAGTCCCCGGCCACACGATCCACTGCCCTTGTGCCCAGGCCCAGCACCAGCCTCACCAGACCTTCTTCCATCTTGATCCTAGGGGTCCATCGGTAGGTGTTTCTGGAATAGGCCACACCCGCCGCAAAAGGAAAGAAGTAATCCCCCCATTTCCTGCCTGCCACCTTCTGCACAAGAACGCTCATTCTCTCATCGAAATCCAGCAGGTCGTGGTCCATGCGGTAAAGAATGGGGGCCGGGCCGAAGGTGCTCATGTGTACCTTCTTGAGTCCCCGCATGAAATCCTGGAGGCGAGTTTGCAGGTCTCCCTGATTGGCCAGAAATACAGAGTCATACTTGCCCGAAAAAGCATAACCAAAGTTGTCTTCCAGGAGGCTGGAGGAACGCAGTATTAGCGGATGCTCTCCTACCTTCTCCAAGAAGCCCTTGAACTGTTCCACCAGGTCAGGAGGAAAGACTGCCCGCTCGAACAATCTGGCCATGGTCTTGTACTCCTCCTCTATGGTTTCCCTGCTCTTGTACTTCTGGCTGCGGAACTCCTCCAGGCCGTTGTAATCCAGGAAATCAGAAAAGATTCCCGAGTTGAAATAATATGATTCGGGAATTACCACATGTTTTTCCAGTTCCGGATCTCTTTTGGAGAGCCTGGGCAATAGGATCTTGTAAGCCAAGAGCATTCCAGCCGCCTTTCCTCCTATACGACCGGAACGCCTCCTGCTCCAGTAAGATTGATTGCAAAGCTCGTTTATGTCCCTGATGGTTATGTGGTGTTTGGCGATCCCGATGAACTTGAGCTGGTTGGATATGAAGTGGTTGATGAGGGCCACCCTGGTGCCTATGGCCTCGTTGGGGGGTATGTAGAGATCTCCCTCTGGAATCTCGCAGAAGGCGCTAAGAGCCTTCTTTATCTGGATGGAGGTGGCTCCATCCATGTTGACTACCCTGTTTAGGTTTCTAAAACGTTCAATCTTTCTGGCCAGATTGATGTGGGCCTCTATCTCTTCCTGTTGAAAATGGCTGGAAAAGTAGAGGTCCGTGAGGGCATCTTCCACCTCCCGAACCTCTTCCTCGCTCCAGCTCTGTTTTGTTTTGGCCAGGTACTGTTCAGCCTCTCGGTGGAGCTCCTCCTCGGTCTTGATTCTCCTGTCCCTGAGGGCCTGCCTGAAGACTCTGCGCATCTCGGGCAGGAGCTTGGGATACTGCATCATCTGTTGGTACATCCTGTAAGCCTTGACGAGATCCATACCTAGACCCAGCCTCTGAGCCTGCAAGCCTCTGCAACCCTGGCCACAGCCACCAGATAAGCCGCCTGGCGCATGTTGATTCGCTCGCGACTGCTCATTTCATGTACGGCTCGAAAGGCATTGGTCATTTTGTCATCCAGTCTCTGGCAGATGTCTCTAAATTCCCAATAGAAGTTATAAGTGTTTTGCACCTGCTCGAAATAGGAAACCGTCACGCCCCCTGCATTGGCCAAAAAGTCGGGCAAAATAATTATGCCTCTGTCGAACAAGATCTCGTCGGCCTCAGGAGTGGTGGGGCCATTGGCCAACTCACAGAGTATCTTGCAACGTATACGGCTTGCGTTTTCCTTGGTGATGGAGTTCTCCAAGGCACAAGGAAAAAGAACCGCCACATCCAGCTCCAGAACATCCTCGGAGGGGATTTCCTCTGCTTCGGGAAAACCTTTTAGAGTGTCGTACTTCAGCTTGTAATCCACTAAGGCGCGGGCATCAATGCCCGAGGGGTTGTAAATGGCTCCCTTGGAATCCGAAGCTGCCACTAATTTCAAGCCCAGCAATTCCTGCCCCAGTAAGGCCGCGTGTTGGCCGGCATTGCCAAAGCCCTGTACGGCCATGGGCTTGCCTTGCAGCTCTACACCGAAGACTCGTGCGGCCTCTCTTGTGACGTATATGCCTCCTCTGGCTGTGGCATCCCCTCTTCCCTGTGAGCCCCCTAGTGCAAGAGGCTTACCTGTGATCACCCCAGGATGCCTTTCACCCATCATGGTCTCATACTCGTCCATCATCCATGCCATGATCTGAGGAGTGGTATAAACATCTGGGGCTGGAACATCTTTGGTGACCCCCAAGGAACGTCCAACGGCTCTAACATAGGCCCTGGCAAGTCTCTCCTTTTCTGTGTCCGAGAGTTCTTTGGGATTGCAAACAACGCCTCCTTTGCCTCCACCCAAGGGAATGTCCACAACCGATGTCTTCCAGGTCATCCAGGCAGCCAGGGCCCTAACAGTGTCCAATGTTTCGTCGGGATGCCATCTGATCCCTCCTTTGGCCGGCCCCCGCGCCGTGTTGTACTGAACCCTGAAAGCATGAAATATCCTGGTGCTGCCGTCGTCCATCTTCACAGGAAGAATCACCTTGAGTTCCTGCATGGGCCAGCGCAAGAGTTCATGAGTTGCCGGATCCAGCCCCAGTTTCTCAGCCGCCATGTCCAACTGCTGCTGCGCGATCTTGAAAGGATTCAACTTCTGGCTCATGGTCATCCCCCTTTCGTTTTTGTGGAGCTGCTTTCCCAAATATCCCAAGGAAATCTGGCTCCATACACGAATTTGTGGGTGGGATTGGTTTATAGGGACTTGAAAGCATGAATCAAATCCCGTACTTCCTA